>JBKPSE010000192.1:0-9493 GCA_046765855.1 Acidobacteriota bacterium
CTGGTGAGCGGCAACTACTTCCGGACGCTCGGCACGATCCCCGCGGCCGGACGGCTTCTCAGCGACAGCGACGATCGGCAGGGAGGAGCCGCGGTCACCGTGATCAGCTACGAGCTATGGCAGCGGCGATACGGCGGCGCGAGCGATGTCGTCGGCCGCACGGTGAACTTCAACAGCAGCCCGGTGATGATCGTCGGCGTGGCGCCGCGAGGCTTTCAGGGAACGACGGTGATGCGCGCCGATGCGTGGGTGCCGCTCTCGCTGTCGCTGCGCGGCCTGCCGCGGTTCGGTGCAACGCTGTTCCAGAACCGGCGCGCCGTCTGGCTGGTGATGGGTGGCCGCCTCAAGCCAGGCGTCACGCTGGCTCAAGCCAACGCGGAAGTCAGCGCGATCGGCGCGGCTCTGGAGCGCGACTACCCAGAGGACAATCGCGGAAAGGGCTTGCAGGTTCTCGCCAGCGCCGTCGTCCCCGGGCAGATGGACGTCGTCGGCGGATTTCTCGGCGTGCTGCTCGCGATTGTCGCGCTGGTGCTGCTCGCGGCCTGCGTGAACCTTGCCGGGATGCTGCTCGCACGCGCGGCGTCGCGCCGGCGCGAGATCGCGGTGCGGCTCGCGATTGGAGCGGCGCGAACGCGCCTGGTGCGGCAGCTGATCACCGAAACGCTGGTGTTGTTCGTCGCCGGCTGCGCGCTCGGTCTGCTGCTGACCCGGTGGCTCACGACGCTGCTGCTGGCAGTGCTGCCGTCCTTGCCGGTGCCGCTCGGTGTCGAGTTCGTCGTGGATTGGCGCGTGACGAGCTTCGCCGCGGCGATCTCACTCGTGTCCGCGGTGCTCTCGGGTCTCGCGCCGGCGCTGCAGGCGTCGAAGCCGGACCTCGTCCCCGCGCTCAAAGTGGACGGTGAGAATCGCGGCCAACGCCTGCGGCTGCGCAGCGCCTTCATCGTGGCGCAGGTGACGGTCTCGCTGGTGCTCGTCATCGCCGGCGGGTTGTTCGTCCGCGCGCTCGGACGCGCCGCGAGCATCGATCCGGGATTCGATCAGACCCACGTCGACGTGGTTTCGCTCGATCTGTCGTTGAGCGGCTACAAGGAAGCGGACGCGCTGGCGTTCGCCGACCGGCTGCGGACGCGCGTGCGCGCGCTGCCCGGCGTAGGCAATGCCGCCCTGGCCGCGGATCTGCCGCTCGACGGCGGACGCATGGGGCTCGGATCGCTGCGCGTGCCGGGGCTGCAGCCGCCCAACGGCATGGACTCGTTTCCCGCTGATTGGAACGCGGTCTCGCCGGATTACTTCAAGACGCTCGAGATGCCCCTCGTCAGCGGACGCGTTTTCACCGCACAGGATGCCGCCGGCGCCCCGGGTGTGATCATCATCAACGAAGTGATGGCGCGAAGCGTCTGGAAGACGACCGACGTGCTCGGCCGTCAGTTCGAGAGCGACGCGAGCGGCCCGAAGCCAGTGATCCTCACCGTCATCGGCGTCGCGCCCGACGCGCAGGTCGACACGCTCGGCGCGCCGGTGCGGCCGATCGTCTATGTGCCGATCGCGCAGCGCTACGTCCCGCGCGCGTCTCTGCTGGTCAAGTCGAGCGGCGGCGGAATGATTCCACAGGTACGCGCGCTGCTGCGCGAGCTCGATCCGAATCTGCCGGCGACGAACGCGATGCCGTTGGAGCAGGTCACAGCGGTGGCGCTGATTCCGCAGCGTATCGCCGGAGCGGTCGCCGCCACTCTCGGCGTCGTGGTTCTGCTGCTCGCCGCGATCGGCATCTACGGCGTCACGTCCTACTCGGTGAACCGGCGCACGCGCGAGATCGGCATCCGCATGGCGCTTGGCGCCGATCGCAGGTCGGTGCTGCGCATGGTGGTCCGCCAGGGTCTCGTGCTCACGGCGATCGGCGTCGCACTCGGACTCGCCGCGGGCGCGGCGGGCGCGCAGGTGCTGCGCAGCCTGCTGTTCGGAGTCAGCGCCCTCGACCCGATCGCATTCGGCGGGGCGACGCTTCTCTTCGGGCTGGTCGCGCTGGCCGCGAGCTACCTTCCGGCGCGGCGCGCGACGCGCGTCGATCCGATGACCGCCCTGCGGGCGGAGTAAGGGCCGGCAGTGCTACACTGCTCGTCACGATGTCCAGACTCAACGGCGACAAGTCGCGGCACCAGATCAATCGGAAACGGGGCGTGCTGCGGCGCGCGAAGATCAGAGCGCTGGTCGCTGCAACGAAGAACCCGTCCAGCGCCAGCACCGCTCCGGCGTCAGGTGCGTCCCGCCGATCCAGCGTGAAATCCCGTTAAGGTCGACGTGATCGGCGCGGCCGGCGAGCACGCGCCGGCCGTCGCCGGTGATCTGCAGCGTTCCGGTCGGCAGACGATCCGGACGGTCGTGCACGTCGAGCGTCAGCAGCGGGTGCGTGCCCGCGTTCAGTCGCTTGACCATCGTCCAGAAGCTCCAGTCTCCCAGCCAGATATCCTCTTCGAGCTTGGAGGCGGCCATGAACGCCTGTTCGGGGCTGCGGTCACCTTCAGAAAGCACCTCGAGCACCTGACGCTCGGTGCGAGACAGGCCGTCGCGGGTGGACGGGAACTCCTCGAACAACCGCCGCAACGCCCCGGACAAATATGGAAGCTCCGGCGATGGGGCCGCAAACGGCAGCAACTTCGAGGGATCGTCGCCGCAGAAGGCGGTCCACGCCGCCGAGCCGAGGCGGATCTGCTCATCGCGGATCCGCTGACGCGCGGCGAAACGCGCTGGAAAGTCCTTCGGCCGCAGCAGTCCGAGATAGTCGGTGCCGATCACGATCGAATATCGATCGGCGCGGTCTGCCCCGTTTGCGCCGATCCACCACAAGTGGCGAATGAGCAGCAACTGATCGTAGAGATCGTGCTCGAACCAGAAGACCACTTCGTCTTCGTGCTCGAGCTTCTCGAGCGCGTCGTCCTTGACGCGGAAGCTGCGGAGCATGTCGTCGGCGGAGCCGTATCCCACCGATGCAAAGTAGGCGGCGCGCACCCGCAGCCAGTCCTCGCCCGACACGAGCGGCGTCGGTCCATCGTGTAGGATGTCGTCCCACGACGAGAACCGACCGGGGACGCCGGACGGCTCGAGTCTGCTTCTGGTCGCTTCTCCGTTGGTAATGTGCAGCACGTGCGTAGCTTCATCCTACTGCTGACGATTGCGTCTCTCGCGGCATGCGCGCGCGAGTCGCCGCCGCCGGCGAACCAACGACCGCAGCTTCGCCACATCGTCCTGATCACGATCGACACGCTGCGCGCGGATGCCGTCGGGGCGTACGGCGGCGCGGCGCGGACGCCGGCCATCGACGGACTGGCGCGGGAGGGCACGCGCTTCGAGCACGCTTTCGCGGCGGCACCGGTCACGCTTCCCTCGCACGCCACGATCATGACCGGACGCTATCCACCGGGGCACGGCGCGCGCCACAACGGCATGCGCATGGATCTGAAGACACCGACGCTCGCGGAGGCGCTGGCACATGCCGGCTTTGCGACCGGCGGGTTCATCGCCGCCTTTCCCCTGGATCGCCGCTTCGGCTTGATCAAAGGATTCCAGGAATACGGCGACGCGATGCCGCGCGATGCGAACGGACGGCCGGCCAACGAGCGTCCCGGCCACACCGTCGTCGACGAAGCGCTCGCCTGGGTCGCGAAACACAGAAGCGAACGCATGTTCCTGTGGGTGCACCTGTTCGAGCCGCATGCTCCGTACGGCAATCCGTCAGATCAGTCGCGCACGCCGATCGAGCGATATCAAGACGATGTGGCGGAAGCCGACGCGCAGGTGAAGCGGCTGATCGAGGGACTGGGCTTCGATCGCGCGCAGACGCTGTTCGTCGTCGCCGGCGATCACGGCGAGGCGTTCGGCGAGCACGGCGAGGTGAGTCACAGCATCTTCGCCTATGACACCACCCTGCGCGTGCCGCTGATTTTCAGCGGGGCCGGTATGGCGAAACAGGTGGTCGGCGAAGCGGTCTCGCTGATCGATGTCGCGCCGACGATTGCGTCGCTGGCCGGCATCGCAGCATTTGATTCGGACGGACGGATCTTGTCTCAGGCGGATCAGCGCGGCCGCGCCCTCTATGCGGAGACATTCGCGCCGCTGCTCGATTTCGGCTGGAGTCCATTGCGCGCGGTGCGATCCGGCAACTGGAAATACATCGCGGCGCCCAAGCCGGAGCTCTACGATCTGAACGACGACCCTGGCGAAACGCGAAACGTCGTCGATGCGCACGCTGCCAAGGCGGCTGAACTGGCGAAACAGGTCGATGCGATTGCACCGCCGACGCTGCCCGCGACCACCGGCAATGAGGATCGCGAAGCACGGGCGCGTTTACAGGCGCTTGGCTATGCGTCGGGACGCGGCGCCGGCGGCGCGGATCGTGCGGACCCCAAGGATCGGAAACTTCTCGCCGCGCAGATCGCGCGGGTCACTTCGGGTGAACTGCAGGGCGCGGCGCTCGAGCGCGCCCTGCGCGACATCCTGCGCAGCGATCCGCAGAATCCGCAGGCGAACGTGCGGCTCGGTTACCTGCTGGTTGAAACGAATCGCTGCCCCGAGGCGACCAAACGGTTCAACGCGGCAATCGAGGGACACCTCGCTGGCGCGGACGCACACCTGGGCCGCGCGTCGTGCGAAGTGGCGGCCAAGGACACCGCCGCCGCGATTCGAACCCTGACTGCGGCGCAGACGGTCGAACCGGACAACCCGGTGGTGATCGCGAATCTCGGGCTGGTGCTCTCCGACAGCGGACAACCGGCCGCGGCGATTCCCCATTTGCAACGCGCGCTGAGCATCGACCCCGATCTGCACCAGGCGCGGTTTGGTCTCGCCGTCGCGCTCGCGCGATTGGGGCGACCGGCCGAAGCCGCCAAAGAGGCTGACGAACTCCTCCGCCGTCTACCTGCCGACGCTCCACAGCGGCCCGAGGTCCAGCGTCTGGCTGCGGCAGTCCGTCCGCGATAAACGCCAACTCTTTGGGCGCCCGGTCGGCAGGCTCTGACCGCACATCACGCGCCAAGAAATCGACCAAGCCGGGCGACTCTCCACGGTTTTCCGGATCGTTGGACCCAAGTATTTGGATCGGTCGATATAATGACTTTTATACCCACCGGCAGTATTTGACGATTTCTCTCGTCTTTTCATCACATTACCGTGGGTCTTCGTCCCAGACGACGTGGTTCACACCTTGCTATTGCTGTTCGTCACCGCAGTCCAATCGGACTGCGGCTTTCCTTTATTGGGAGGCGAAAGGTAATGAAGAGAATCATCGTTGCGATGATCGCGGTCTGCGCGTTCGCGTTTGCGGGCTCGCCCGCGGCGGCGCAGCAGACGACCGGCGGCATCCAGGGACGCATCATCGACGCGCAGAAAGCGGCGGTGCCCGGTGTCACCGTCAGCGTCAAGAACAAGGCGACCGGCTTTTCGCGCTCGGAAGTGACCGACACCGAAGGCATCTACCGTCTGAACGGTCTGCCGGTCGGCAACTACGACCTGCACGCCGAGCTCGCCGGCTTTGCGCCGTTCGATCGCAAGGACCTGGTCGTCAACGTCGGCGAGACCCTCGACGTCAACGTGGACATGAAGGTCGCCGGCGTGTCCGAGAACGTCAGCGTCACCGCGGAATCGCCGATCGTTTCGACCAACAGCTCCTCGGTCGGCGGCGTCGTGGACACGACCAAGATCGAGAGCCTCCCGCTCAACGGCCGGCAGTTCGCGAACCTCGCGGCGACCATCCCGGGCGTCGGCCTCGGCTTCCACAGCGACCCGACCAAGAGCACTCAGTACTCGCCGCAGATCGCCGGCGGCAACGGCCGCAACCTCAATTATCAGATTGACGGCGGCGACAACAACGACGACACGGTCGGCGGCCTGCTGCAGCTGTTCCCGCTCGAAGCGATTCAGGAGTTCAACCTCGTCACGCAGCGCTACAAGGCCGAATATGGCCGCAGCAACGGCGGCGTAATGAACATCGTCACCAAGAGCGGCACCAATGCGTGGCAGGGCAGCTTCTTCGAGCTGTTCCGCGACACGAAGATGAACGCCAGGACCGAGACCGAGAAGCTGAACGAGGTCGACAAGCAGAAGTACCGCCGCAATCAGTTCGGCGGCAGCTTCGGCGGACCGATCGCGAAGGACAAAGCGCACTTCTTCGGCGCGGTCGAGCGCACCAACCAGGACACTTTCCAGTCGGTGACGACGAAGGGACTGTTTCCCGATCAGGATGGCATTTTCCCCACTCCGTATCGCGAGACGCTGACGACGATCAAGGGGACGACGAACCTGACGCCGATGCAGTACCTGGCAGTGCGCTACGGCTACAACAAGAACTCGCAGCCCTACGGCGTCGATTCGCTGACGCCGCCGAGCGGCTGGGGCCAGAGCACCAACAAGTTCAACTCGATCAATCTGAACCACAACTGGGTGCTTGGCGGCGCGAAGCTGAACGAGTTCATCTTCCAGTACGCGGACTTCGCCAACGCCATCACGGCGAATAGCTTCGATCCATACCAGATCTTCCCGAACGACGTCGCCATCGGCCAGAACATCAATACGCCGCAGGCGACGCAGCAGAAGAAGTACCAGTTCCGGGACGACTTCTCGTGGCACATGGCGGGAATGGGGGGGCTCGGCCACGACTTCAAGGCTGGCGTGAACTTCATCAACGAGCCGCGGCTTTACCTGACGTTCAACACCGGCACTGGCGGCTACGCGTACACCCATCTCGACAGCAACATCAATGGCCCGATCTCGGCGGTTTCGTTGAACGGCGGAGCGGCCGAGGCGAACACGCCGATGAAACAGTACGCCGGGTTCATCCAGGACGACTGGCGGGTCAACGACAAGCTGACGCTCAACCTCGGCTTCCGCTACGACCTGGTGACCGGCATGGCGATCGATCAGACGAAGAATCCGAACTTCGTCATCCTCGACAAGGCCGGCAAGGCGGGCGCACTCGCGGGGATTCCCGGCTTCGAGGATTTCGGCAAATCGCCTGAGGAGGACAGGAACAATTACCAGCCGCGCGCCGGCTTCGTCTACGACTTGAACGGCGACGGCAGGAACGTGTTCCGCGGCGGCTGGGGGCGTTACTACGACTTCGGCTACACCAACGCGAACATTCTGTTCGCGGCGGTGAACGCGACCGGCATCGGCGCGGGCACGATCTTCCAGGTGACCAACTCGAACGGGATCCGCAATCCCAACGGCACCTTCTTCACCGTGAACGATCCGATCACGAACATCCAGAGCCTGAACGAGATCAACACGAACCAGCTGCCGCTCAACTCGCACATTGCCTCGCCGCGGATCAAGCAGCCGTACTCTGACCAGACCTCGTTCGGCTACTCGCGTCAGCTCGATGCCTCGACGGCGATCGACATCGACTACGTGCACAGCCGCGGCAAGGATCTCGGCTGGCGTCCGGCGCTCAACCAGCGCGACGGTGATCCTTCCGGTCCGCGCCACTACTCGGTGCTGCTCTCGCAGTTCGGCACGTTCAGCCCGGCGAGCTTCACCATCGATATCAGCAACGGCCGCAGCGTGCACGACGGTCTCAACATGGGCATCCGGCGCCGCATGAAGGATCGCCTGCAGTTCACCGGCTGGTACTCGCTGTCGCGGTCGAAGGCGACGTCGGGCAGCGGCGCGGACGAACTGAGCACCAGCAACATCCAGAACCACCTGGATCCGTTCGCGGACGTGCAGTTCGGACCGGCGGGGCGCACCGACGCGCGCCACCGCTCGACGATCAGCGCGATCATCGATGCGCCGTGGGGCATCCATATCGCGCCCATCTGGCGCTACCGCTCGGCGTTGCCGGTGGGGACGATCGCCAACGTCGACCTGAACCAGAACGGCGCGAACAACGACATCGCGACCGAGGCGTTCGCCTTCGACGGTTTCGACGCCGACGGCAACCCGAAGCTGAAGAGCCTGGGCGCCTGCAAGACGGTGAACTGCGGACGGGGTGCGTCGCTGTCGACGTTCAATCTCCGCGTCACCAAGTCAATCCGTTTAATGGGCAATGCGCGCATCGAAGCGATCGGCGAGGTCTTCAACCTGTTCAACGCCAAGAACCCGAGCGACTTCAACACCAAGCAGTTCACGGGGACGGTCGCGAACAAGGCTGTCAATCCGGACTTCATGCGACCTGCTTCGTATGCGGGTGATTTCCAGCAACCCGAGCAGCGCGTCGGCCAGATCGGGTTCAGGTTCTCGTTCTAAAAGACGTAGTCAGTAATCAGTAGTCAGTAGTCAGTAGTCAGTAGTCGGTATCAAGAAACGGCCGGTCTGCGAAGGTAGACCGGCCGTTTGCTTTGAACTACCGTTTACCGTTTACCGTCTACCGTCCCGATCAACCGCGCCGCTGCCTCGTGTTCTCGCGACGCCGGCGATGCCTCGGCAAGTACGCGGCGGTAGGCCTCGATCGCCTTCTCGCGGTTGCCGACTTCCTGATAGGCAATGCCAAGATTCAAGCGCGCCTCGACGAAGCGCGGCGATCCGGCGAGCGCCTGCTCGAACCAGCCAATCGCGTCGGCGGCGCGGTGCTGCTGCACGAGCAGGACGCCGATGCCATTGGCCGCATCCACCGAACGCGGATCTCGATCCAGCGCGGTTCGATACGCCTGCTCGGCGCGGATGGAATCGCCGGCGTCGCGGCGCGCGTTGCCGAGATTGGTCCAGAAGGCGGCGTTCGACGGATCGTCCTGCACGGCGCGCTCGAACGCCTTCACCGCCTCCGCGGTTCTGCCGGCGTCGACGAGCAGCAATCCCAGTCCGTTCGAGGCGGCGGCGTTGCTCGGCTGCAGCGCCAGTGCGGCCTGTTCGGCGCGGAGCGCCTCCCGCGGGTTGTTCGCCGCCGCGGCGGCAACCGCCAGATCGTGATACAGGCTCGCGTCGTCCGGCCATCGCGCAACGAGACGTTGATAGATCTCGACCGCTTTGACGCCGCTGCCGGTATCCTTCAACGCCCGTGCGTAGGTCGCCTGGAACACGCGCGAATCCGCATACGCGCGCGCCAGCCGCGCCAGACCGGGCAAGGCGCCGCGCGCGTCGCCGTTCGTCAGCCGCGTCAGTTCGCGCTCGAACGTATTCCACGCCGCAATCTGCTTCGCCGGATTCGGCGCGTCGTTCGCGACCGGCGCCGTCGATCCGGATACATATCCCAGCGCGCGCAGCCGTTCCGCCGCGTCGCCGGGCACCGCCGAGGTGTCGGTCGTCTTCGCCGCGCGCAGCTCGCCGATCCGCCGGCGCACCCCGTCGACGATTGCCAGCCGCTCGCCGGCGAGATTGCGGGTTTCTCCCGGATCCGCCACGACGTCGTAGAGCTCGCTCTCCGATGAAATGATGACCTTCCACCGGTCGAAGGCGAGTGCCGACAGATCGTGCCAGCCGGCGGCCTCTGGGTATTTCGTCTCTGCGTAGACCTCGGCCTTGTCCTGCTGCAGCCCGCCGGCGCGCATGCCTTGGGGCACGTTCGAAC
>JBKPSE010000193.1:0-4818 GCA_046765855.1 Acidobacteriota bacterium
CATCCAGTGGCCATGTCCCGATGAATCGCATCCCGGCGAGACGTTCCTGCATGGGCGCTTGTGGCACGAGCCGTGCGGCGGACGTCCCGCGCCATTCAGCGTCGTCCACCATGAGCCGCCCGTCGAACAACCGGACGCGGAGTTTCCGCTGCTGCTCACGACGGGGCGCAGGCTGGAGTCGTACAACACTGGTGTGCAGACCGGCCGATACGATTCGCCGCTGCATTACGGTGAGACGCTCGACATCTCGCCCGAAGACGCGGCGAGGCTCGGTGTCGCAGACGGCGAGGCCGTCTCGATTACGTCGCGCCGTGGTCGGATAATCGCGCCGGCGCGCGTCGACCGGGCGCTTCGCGCCGGCATGGTGTTCATGACGCTGCATTTCCCGGACGACGCGGCCACGAACGTGCTGACGATTGATGTGTCCGATCCGAAGTCGGGTACCGCCGAGTTCAAGGCGTGCGCGGTGCGAGTCGAGCCAGCGACTGCCGCCGTTGCGGGGATTGAGGCGCGATGAGCATCGCGAACTTGCGGCAGCGGGCGCGGCGCGAGGTCCCCGCACGATAATGGACATCAAGCGCGTCGAGGCGGAACCGACGACGGCGGAGCGCGCGGCCGTCGACGCGCTGCTCGGGCCGCCGCAGTCGGCATGGGATGGCGGCCCGCGAGGCAATCCGCGCGACGCCCACGTCGCCGCCGTGGGCGGCCGCGACTCACGCGCGAGGCGTCACCTGCTGCTGCCCGCATTCCATGCCTTGCAGCGGCGCGTCGGATGGATCAGCGAAGGGGGTCTCGGCTACGTCTGCGATCGCCTCAACGTGCCGCCCGCGGACGCGTGGGGCGTCGCGACGTTCTACGCCCTGCTGTCGACGTCGCCGTCACCCGCGCGCGTGCTGCACGTGTGCGACGACATTGCCTGCAAGTGCCGCGGCGCCGATCGACTCATCGCCGCGCTGCCGCCCGGCGCGGCGTGGAAGCGCTCGCCGTGTCTCGGCATGTGCGATCACGCGCCCGCCGCATATCTCACCGTCGCCGGCGAGCATCCTCACGAACACCTGATTGCCAACCTCACGGCGGACGCTGCGCACGTGATTCTGGCAGGCGGCGATCCCATTGAGCAGCGGAACAACGCCGTTCGACAGGATGCGGCGTCGCTCCGATTGCTGCGTCGCGTCGGACGCGTCGATCCCGAGAGTCTCGACGCCTACCGCGCGAGCGGGGGATTCGCCGCCTTGGAAAAAGCGAGGGGGATGACGCCGGAGGCGGTGATTGCCGAAATCACGGCGTCGCGACTGATGGGCCGCGGCGGCGCGGCCTTCCCGACCGGCCGCAAATGGGATGCGGTGCGAACCCAGCCGGCGCGTCCGCACTTCTTGATCTGTAATGCCGACGAATCCGAGCCGGGCACGTTCAAGGACCGCGTGCTGATGGAAAGCGATCCGTTCGCGGTGATCGAAGCGATGGCGATTGCCGCGTTCGCTGCGGACTGCGAGAAGGCTTTCATCTACCTGCGCGGCGAGTATCCACTGGCCGCGAAGCGGCTGCAGGGCGCCATCGACATGTCGCGTGCGGCCGGCCTCTTGCCTGGACTCGACATAGAAATTCGCCGCGGCGGCGGCGCCTATATCTGCGGGGAAGAGACAGCAATCTTCGAGTCCATCGAAGGCGGCCGCGGCGAGCCGCGCAACAAGCCGCCGTTCCCGGTGCAGGTCGGACTCTTCGACAAGCCGACGGTGGTCAACAACGTCGAGACCCTGGCGAACGTGCCTCACATCATGCTGGATGGCGCGGCTGCCTTCGCGTCTGTCGGCACGACCCAATCGACGGGAACGCGTTTGTTTTGTCTGTCGGGAAACGTGCAGTTTCCGGGCGTCTATGAGGCGCCGTTCGGGATCACGCTGCGCGCGCTCATCGAGATGGCCGGGGGTCTGCATCGCGGCCGCAGCCTTCGCGCCGTGCTGCTCGGCGGCGCGGCAGGAACCTTCGTCCGACCGGACGAAATCGATCTCAAGCTCACGCACGAAGACACTCGCGCTGCATCCACGACGCTGGGATCGGGCGTCGTCATGGTGATCGACGACAGCGTCGAGCTGCGCGACCTGGTTCTCCGCATTGCCGCCTACTTTCGTGACGAATCGTGCGGACAGTGCGTGCCGTGCCGAGTCGGCACGGTTCGGCAGGAAGAAGCGCTGCACCGTCTCGCGCATGGCGGATCCACCGCGGCGATCGAAATCGCGCTGCTGGACGATGTGGGTGTGGCGATGCGCGATGCGTCGATCTGCGGACTGGGGCAGACCGCCTACTCCGCGATCGAATCCGCGATCAAACGTCTTCGTCTGTTCGACGGCGACGGAGCCACGCGATGAGCGGGGTCGAGGTCTCGCTCACCATCGACGGGCGCGCGGTGAGCGTTCCAAACGGCAGCACGATCCTCACCGCCTGCGCCGAACTCGGCATCGAGATTCCAACCCTGTGTTTTCTCGAGACCCTGACCCCCGTCAACGTCTGCCGCTTGTGTGTCGTTGAAGTCGAAGGTGCGCGCGTGTTGGCGCCGAGTTGTTCCCGCGCGGTCGAGCCGGGCATGATCGTGCACACGCGATCGCCGCGCGTCGTCCTCGCGCGGCGCCTGGTGCTCGAGTTCCTCGCCTCTTCCGTCGACCTTTCGACGGCGCCCGGTCTTGCCGCCCTGCTCGACGAATATGACTGCCATCCCGAGCGCTTCGGTCCCACCGCGGAGACGGTCGCGCAGCCGCCGAAAATCGACAACGACCTGTACGTGCGCGACTACGGCAAGTGCGTGCTCTGCTACAAATGCGTCGAGGCGTGCGGCGCGGACCATCAGAATACGTTCGCGATTGCGGTGGCCGGGCGAGGATTCGGATCCCACATCTCGACCGAGTTCGACGTGCAGCTGCCGGATTCGGCGTGCGTCTACTGCGGCAACTGCATTGCAGTCTGTCCGACCGGCGCGCTGATGGCGTCGCGCGAATTCGAGCTGCGCGCCGAGGGCCGCTGGGACGAAGCGCGGCAGACGACGACGGACACGATTTGTCCGTACTGTGGCGTGGGCTGCACGTTGACGCTGCACGTTCAGGACGGCGAGATCGTCAAGGCCACCTCCCCGCTCGACAACACCATCACGGCGGGCAACCTCTGTATCAAAGGCCGGTTCGGATGGCGCTTTGTCGAGGCCCGTCCGCGGACCGGCGATTAGCGGAAGGACTTCAGCGTGCCGCTCAGCGTGCCGTCCGATATCGAGATCGCTACCAGTGTGAAGCCGCGTCCGATCGTCGACGTCGCGGGCGACGTCGGGCTTTCCGCCGACGATCTCGAGCAGTACGGGAAGTACAAGGCGAAGCTGCCGATCGAGCTGACGACGCGGGCGCCGCGAGGGCGGCTGGTGCTGGTCACGGCGATTAATCCGACGCCGGCAGGCGAAGGCAAGAGCACCGTTTCAGTCGGACTGACCCAGGCGCTGCGGCGGTTGAACGTCAACGCGGTGCTGTGCATGCGCGAGCCGAGCCTCGGGCCGGTGTTCGGCGTCAAGGGGGGCGCCGCCGGCGGCGGCTACGCCCAGGTGATCCCGATGGCCGACATCAACCTGCACTTCACCGGTGACTTTCACGCGATCGCCAGCGCCCACTCGCTGCTGTCCGCGATGCTCGACAATCACCTGCAGCAGGGGAATCCGCTCGGCATCGACACGCGCCGGATCACCTGGCCGCGGACGATCGACATGAACGACCGCGCGCTGCGGCACGCGGTCATCGGTCTCGGCGGCGCGGCGAACGGCGTCGTCCGCGAGGAGCGCTGGGTGATCATTCCCGCCAGCGAGGTGATGGCGATCGTGGCGCTCGCGACCAGTCGCGAGGATCTCGAACATCGGCTCGGCCAGATCATCGTCGGCGCGAGCGGCGCGAAGGCGCCGGTGCGCGCGCGCGACCTCAAGGCCGCGGGTGCGATGGCGATGCTGTTGAAGGACGCGATCGCGCCGAACCTGGTGCAGACGCTCGAGGGTGGTCCGGCGATCGTGCACGCCGGCCCGTTCGGCAACATCGCGCACGGCTGCAACAGCATCATGGCCACCCGCGCTGGTCTCGCGCTCGGGGATGTCGTCGTCACCGAGGCCGGGTTCGGGTCCGATCTCGGCGCGGAGAAGTTCTTCGACATCAAGTGCCGCGTCGGCGGTTTGAATCCGGAAGCGGCCGTGCTCGTGGCGACGGTTCGATCGCTGAAGATGCAGGGAGGCGCGGACAAGCGTGCGCTCTCGGTTGGTGACGTTGCCGCGCTCGAGCGCGGTCTGCCGCATCTCGATCACCACATCAACAGCGTCCGCCAGTTCGGCGTCCCCGTCGTGGTGGCCATCAACCGGTTTCTCGCCGACACCGAGGCGGAGCTGGCGATGGTCAGCGACTACGCCGGGCAGCGCGGGGTGAAGGTCGCGTTGTGCGAGGTGTGGGAGAAGGGCGGGGCCGGCGGCGAGGCGCTGGCGAAGGAAGTGCTGGCGCTGCTCGAGGCGCGCGCTTCGAATTACGCGCCGATCTATGACGTCACGCTGCCGGTGCGCGACAAGATCGAGACGATCGTCAAGCGCGTGTATGGCGGCGACGGTGTTGATTATTCCCCTGCGGCGTCACGCGCGATCGACAATCTCGAGAGCATCGGCCTGCATCACACGCCGATCTGCATGGCCAAGACGCAGTATTCGCTGACCGACGATCCGACGCGTCTTGGCAAGCCGACTGGCTTCCGCATTACCGTCAACGAGGTCTACGGCTCCGCGGGCGCCGGCTTTGTCGTCGCCAAGACCGGCGACAT
>JBKPSE010000194.1:0-4706 GCA_046765855.1 Acidobacteriota bacterium
CGTTCCTGGTCAGGGGTGAAACGCAGTTCCGCGTCCCCGCGGACCGCTCGCTCGTCTATCCGGGAACGTTCGGACCCGCGGATTACCTGCGCGCGGGTACCGAGTTCACCTGGCCGCACGCGCCGCGTGCCGCGGGCGGCAGCACGGATCTTGGTGTCTACTCGAACGCACCGTCCTCCTCCGCCTACACCGCTCATCGTCTGAACGTCGCGAGCAGCCGCGCCTTCTTCGTCGCCTATTCTCCATCCGCGCGTCTCGCGTTCGGGTATGCCTGGCGGCGTGAGGACTTTCCGTGGCTCGGCCTCTGGGAGGAAAACCACGCGCGCCCTGGCGCGCCGTGGGACGGCCGCACACTCACCTGCGGCATGGAGTTCGGCGTTTCGCCGATTCCCGAATCGCGGCGTGAGATGATCGAGCGCGCCCGCCTGTTCGAGACACCGACTTTCCGCTGGATTGGCGCGCGCGCCGCGGTCGAGGTCGACTATTGCGCGACGCTGCGCTCCGCACCGGCCATTCCCGATTCGATCGAATGCTAGAATTTGTTATTTGCGAGGGATCTGAACGATGAAACTGTGCGCACTTGCGTTGTCTGTCCTGGTCGCGTCCTCGAGCGCCGCTGCTGCCGCGGATCAGGCGTCCGGCGCGGCCCAGGGAAAGCCTGCCGCGGCTGCAGCCAAAGGTGAACCGCGGACCGTCGAGTTGACGGGCACCGAGCAGATGAAGTTCGACAAGACGTCGATTACGGCGCGTCCGGGAGAGAAGCTGCACATCGTGCTGAAGGCGGTGGGCACGATGCCGAAGGCTGTCATGGCGCACAATTTCGTACTGCCCAAGCCCGGCGCGAGCGCGATGGAGATCAACAACGCCGCGTTCAACGCGCGCACGACCGACTTCATCCCCGAGAGCATGAAGGACAAGATCCTTGCCTACACGCCGCTGGCCGGAGCCGGCGAGACGGTCGAAGTCACCTTCAATGCGCCGGCCAAGGCCGGCTCGTACACCTACCTGTGCACGTTCCCCGGCCACTTCGCGATGGGCATGAAGGGCACGCTGCTCGTCAAGTAACGGCGGCTACGTCCGCACGCCGCCGGCGACGACCGGCGGCGGCTCGTCCGCCGTCACGTAGCCGAAGCGCTCGCGAAACTCGTTGATGCTGCAGTGGGCGATCTGCGCCAGCTTGGCCAGATCGTGCGGATCGTCGAAGTCCTCTTTGCGCAGCCGAATCATGTACCGGCGCGCGATCGCGTAACGCGTCGAGCGGATGTCGACCGCGCGCACGCGCGTCCGCCCGGTCTCCGGATCGATCATCGAGTCGAACGGGATGGGAACGAATCGGCCGCCCTGGATCGACACCATCGACGATCCCTGTCCCGCCAGCAGATAGCCAGCGGCGCAGTAGCCGAGGTCGCGCGTGTATTCCATGTCGGAGGGACTCGGGTCGGCGCAGCGAAGCTCGTAGCCGATGTTCTTCGCTGCGACTGTCGTCTTGATCCCGAGCTCCTTCAACCGCGCGGTGACTTGCGCCTTGAGGATCTCGCCGAGACTGACCTCATCGATGCGGATGTGCCCGTGGTCGTCACGCTCGACTGCGTCGATTCCCGCGAGATCTTCCGCCCGGATGCCGAGCACGACCCCTTCGGCAATGACCGCGACGCCGTCGCGCCGGCCGTAACTGAGCCGCTTGATGATCGCCCCGGCGAGGGTGTCGACCACCATCTTCAACGGCGTCGGCGACGGGAACTCTTCGGCGAGCAGCGTCACTGTCGCTCCCGCCGCCTTGCCGATACCGAGCGCAAGGTGACCGGTCTTGCGCCCCATCGCGACGACGAAATACCAGCGCGATGTCGTCTTGGCGTCCACCATCAGGTTCTTGACGATCTCGACGCCGTAGTGGCGCGCCGTCTGGTAGCCGAAGGTGTCGATGTGCGCCGGCAAATCGAGATCGTTGTCGATCGTCTTCGGCACGTGGACGACGCGGAGGGCCCCGCCGGCGTGGCGCTCGACTTTCATCGCCGAGAACGCCGTGTCGTCGCCGCCGATCGTGATCAGCTGCGTCACGTTGAGCCGTAAGAGCGCGTTGACCGTCTGATCGAGCAGCGCCGGATTGGTCGTGGGGTTGGCGCGCGCAATGCCCAGGTGCGATCCGCCCCGGAAGTGGATCCGGCTGACGGTGTCGATGGTGAGCGGCGCGACGTGCTCGATGTCCCCCTGCATGAGCCACTCGAACCCGTCGCGAATGCCGAGGACGTCGACGCCTTCGAGGCGCGCGCGGATGGTGGCCGCGGCGATGACGCTGTTGATGCCCGGTGCCGGACCGCCGCCGACCAGAATTGCCAGTCGTTGATGATGTTCCACTACGACGACAATGATACTGCGCCGGCGCGCTAGTTCCTGAAGAGCAGCTGCGCGAACTCGTACAGATGTGGCCGCCACAGGCGCCACTCATGCCGGCCCGGGGTGATTTTGAACGTGTGCTTGATGCCGTGCGCGGTGAGCGCCGCGTCGAGCGCCTTGGCGCCGTCGAGCGCGAAGTCGCCATCCCCGGCCGCGATCCAGATCAACTTCATCTGCTTCGCGCCGGCCGCGTTGTTGCCGAAGAACTTGGGATAGGCGGCGTCGAGGTTCTGTCCCCCGCCGGCGCTCAACACGATCGTGTAGCGGAAGAGGTCGGGGCGCGAGAACGCCGTGTTCATCGTCGCTGCGCCGCCCATCGACAGTCCGCCGATCGCGCGATCCTCCGGACGCGTCGACACGCGGAAGTTCTGTTCGATGGCGGGCAGCAGATCGTTGATGAAGTCCAGCGCGAACGGCTGCAGCGGCGCGGCGCCTGCCGAACCCGGCGTCACGCCGTCGAGCGAAGCGCGTCCCGCTCCCGGCGCCGCTGCCGGCGTCGTCCCCCGCGAAGGCGGCGCGACGTTGCCCGCCGCAGCGATGCCGGGCGACATGCCGGCCGGTCCGAGTCCGAGACTGCCGCCGCCGCGGACCAGCGGCATCACCACGATCATCGGCACCGCCTTCTTGTCGGCGATGAGATTGTCCAGGATGATTGGTGCGCGTCCGGTCAGCGTCCACCCGGGATCGAGATCGCCGCCGCCGTGCAGCAAATACAGCACTGGATATCTGCTCGACGACTTCATGTAGCCCGGGGGCGTGTAGACCCACGCCTGTCGCGTGGCGCCGGCGGACTTCGATTCGTAGGTGAGAACCTGCACGAGTCCGTGCGGCACCGGCTTCACGTCGTAATACTGCGGTCCGTCACCGGGCACTTCGACCTGCGAGGAAAGCCCGGTGCCCGACACCAGCTTCACCCACGGGTTGCGCGGGTCGGGCGTGTTCACGCCGTCGATGCGGAACGCGTACATATAGACGTCCGGCGGCAGCGGCGGCGTCGTCACCGTCCATACGCCGTCTTCTCCCTTCTGCAGCGGTGTCGGCTGCGCGCCGTTCAGGATTTCACCGGTGAGCACGATCTCGGTGGCTTTGGGCGCGAGCACGCGCAATGTCACCGAGCGATCGGCGTTCACCTGCGGCGACACGACTGCCGGACCTTGCGCCCCGCGTCCGCCTTGAGCGAACGCCGGCTGCGAGAGTGCGAATATGGCCATGGCGGCGACAACGATGCGGCGCATGCAGACCTCCCTGAGTCCCGTCAACGTACAACAAATGGCGTGACCTGCGTCACGCCCTCCTTGACGGCGTGGGATCGGCCGATAGGTCGGGGCGTGAGTACCAAGCGGCAGCGGGTGGTGACGGCGGATCAATGGGGCGTTCCGGAACGGGATGAGCACGGCAGGCCGATCTGCCGGTGGTGCCGGGCCGAAGTGAAACCGCCGCGGCGGACGTTCTGCAGCGACCCATGCGTGCACGAGTGGAAGATTCGCAGCAGCCCGTGGTACGTGCGGCGCGAAGTGAAGAAGCGGGACAAGGGCACGTGTCAGCTCTGCGGACTCAACGTCGTCAAGGCGCACCGCGAGTGGACGCGCCGAAAGCCGCCGGCGGGGGATCGCGCCGCGCGCCGCGCGTGGCGCGCCGAACAGCCGCGATGGGAAGCGGATCACATCGTCCCCGTCGCCGATGGCGGCGGCGAGTGCGGCCTCGAAAACTACCGCCTGCTCTGCCGCCCGTGCCATGTCAGGGTCACGGTATCCTGGCGCGCGGTTCGAACTCGGCCCTCTCGCGAACGTTGCGAGGAAACGGTCGGCCATCCGCAATCGGCGGTCCCGCCGCCGACATCACGTCAGGCGTGAGCACGCGCGATCGCGACACCTCGGCGTAACCCTCGTTGCTTGCGGCTACGGGGCTTGCACGTCGTAGATGTAGACGGTCGATCGAGTGTCTTCGGGCATGAAATAGGCGCGCAGGCCGCTGCCGTACGCTTCGATCCACACCGGATTCTGCGTCATGCTCAGGCCGGACGCCGTCCACAACAGGACAGGCACCTGATGGACCGGCCGCGACTCCGCCAGATCGACGACGTCAAGGCCGCCCAACCGGAAGGGCGGAGCAAGGGGCGTGGTGCGAAGCTCCGTGACGCCGCCGCACACCATGCGCCGCCCGCCAATGTAGTGGCAATCCTGGTAATCGACGTAATGCGACGGGTTGAGCGTGCGCGTCATCGCGCCGGCGCCGTCCTTCTCCCACCTGTAAAAGCGCCGCGAGCCCCAGCTGACGCCGTGCAGCGAACGATCGTCGATGTTGTGAACCAC
>JBKPSE010000195.1:0-3070 GCA_046765855.1 Acidobacteriota bacterium
TTCCTCCTCAGCGCGTCGACGATGCGCAGGCGGCTGGCCTGCAGGGCCGGAATCACGCCGGTCGCGAAACCAAGCGCGACGACCATGATGGCGCCGATGACCAGATCGCGAGGCGGCAGGAGGAACTGCGGCAGGAACGCACCGGTCGGATCGCCGATGGTCGTGACCAGGATCCACGCCAGGCCGAGCCCCGCCACGCCGCCGACCAGGGCGAGCAGACAGGATTCCATCAGCACGAGCGCGAGCACTTTGCCGTCGCCGAACCCGAGCGTCTTGAGCACGGCGAGCTCGCTCGTGCGCTCGCGGATCGATTGCGCCATTGCGTTGGCGGTGACCAGCAGCATCATGAAGAGCGCCGCCGCGGTGATGAACTGCGTGATCAGGCTGATGTTGCCGATCTGCTTGGCCCACCCGGCGATGAAGTTCTTCTCGCTGTCCGTCTTGGTTTCCGTGGGCGAGTTGGCGAACATCGTATCGATTTTCTTGGCGATGGCGGGCGACTGATCGGGATCGTTCACCCTGATCACGTACCAGCCGACCTGGTTGCCGAACGTGGTGCTCTTGACCACCTCGTTCAGGAATTCCCAGTGGAAAAACAGCTGCGTCTTGTCGGTGCCCTTCACCGGCGAGTCGTAGATTCCGCGGATGTTGAACTCCCACGCCTGCCGGTCGGGCCGGCGGAAGATCGTCGCCTGCAGCGGGACGCGGTCGCCGACCTTGAAACCGAACCGCCGCGCCGTGTCGGCGCCGACGATCGCCCCTTCGCGATCGGCAAGCCACGCCTTGCGCTGCTCGTCGGGCAAGGTGAACTCCGGATACATCTGCAGCCAGGTCGCGGCGTCCACCGCCATGTTCGGGAACTGGTTGCGTGTTTCCTGGTAATAGCCGCCGAACCAGTTGGCGTAGGTGACCTCTTTGACTCCCTCGATCGCCTTCAGCCGCTCGCCGTAGCTGTAGGGCAGCGGCATGATGATCGAAATCTTGTTGAGCACCATCATCCGATCCGCGCCGGCGAGATCGATGCCCATGTTGAAAGCGCTGCGCACGGCCATCAGGTAGCCGAACAGCAGGAAGGCGACGAAGATCGAGAGCAGCGTGAAGATCGTTCGGATCTTGCGCCGCATCAGATTGCGCCAGACGATCGGCAGGTACTTCATGCCACAGCCTCCCTCACGAGCACGCCCTTTTCGAGGTGCAGCGTGCGCGTGGCGCGCGCCGCCGCGTGCGGATCGTGCGTGACCATCACGATCGTCTTCCCCTGCTCGCGGTTGAGCGCCTGCAGGAGATCGAGGATCTCGTCTCCGGCCTTGCGATCGAGATCGCCCGTCGGCTCGTCGCAGAGCAGCAGTGTCGGATCGGTGACGATCGCGCGCGCGATGCCGACGCGCTGCTCCTGGCCGCCCGACAGTTGGCGCGGATAGTGGTGCATCCGCTCGCCGAGGCCGACCACGGACAGCGCCACCTGCACCCGCTTGTGCCGCTCCGACTTGTTCAGTTTGGTCAGCAGCAGCGGCAGTTCGACGTTGCGCGCGGCCGTCAGCACGGGCAACAGGTTGTACATCTGGAAGACGAAGCCGATGTGCCTCGCGCGCCAGGCCGAGAGTTTCGCTCCGGACAGCTTATCCAGCCGATCTCCCGCTACCGTGATCGAGCCCTCCGTCGGCGTGTCCAGACCTCCCAGCAGGTTGAGCAGGGTGGTCTTGCCGGACCCGGATGGCCCCATCAGCGCCAGGAAATCTCCCTCGGGGATATCGAGGTTGACGCCCTGCAGCACGTCGATGCGCTGCCCGCCGCGCTGGAACACCTTGTGAAGATCCCGGACCTCTACCAGAGAGCCTGCCATGACACCCGCCTTGTTCTAGGTTTCCAATCCTGGGCTTCGCGGGCACCCGACGCCCGCGCCCGAGCGCGCGTATATGCGCAGCGCCCGTTTCGCTACAGCTGCACTTTGACTTTGTCCCCGTCCTTGAGCGTTTGCGGTCCGTCGACGACGACGCGTTCTCCGGCCGTCACGCCGGACATCACCTCGACCTGATCCCCTTGCTCGAGGCCGACGCTGACGGCGCGGCGCTCGACGCGATCCGCTTTCAGCACGAATACGATCTTCTTGCCGTCCGCCGTGCGCACCGCTGTCTTCGGCACCAGTACGCGCGCCGCCGGCTGCCCGGCCTGCGCTCCCGTCGGCTCGTCGCGCAGAAACGATACTTTGACGCCCATGTCCGGCAAAATGCGCGGGTCCGTCTTGTCGAACGCGATGCGCACGCGCACCGTCGCCTTCTGCCGATCTGCGGTCGGAATCGTCGTCAGCACGTGCGCCGGAATGCGCCAGTCCTGGTAAGCGTCGAGCACCGCCTCCACCTTCATCCCCGGCGTCACGCGATTGATGTAGGCCTCGTTGACGTCGACTTCAATCTCGAGCGACGACATGTCGACGATCGTACCGATGCCGGTGCGGGTGAATCCGCCGCCTGCGGACACCGGTGAAATCATCTCGCCGGGCTGCGCGTCCTTGGAGACGACGATGCCGCTGAAGGGCGCGCGAACGACCATGTCCGCGAGGTTGGTCTTCTGCAGCGCCACTTGCGCTTCCGCGACCCCGATTTGCTGCTGTGCGTAGGCAATCCGCGCCTTCAGCGCGTCGACGTTGGACTGCGCTTCGTCGAGCTCGGCGCGTCCGACGACGTTTTCCTTCAGCAGCTGCTGACGCCGCTGCAGCGTCAGCTCCGCCTGCTGCAATCGCGCCGCATCCTCCGCGAAGCTTTTGCGCGCCGAGGCGAGCTGCGCTTCCGCGAAGGCAAGCGCCGCGCGCGGCTGCGAATCGTCCAGGTGCGCCAGGATCTGTCCCTGCTTGACCGGATGCCCCTCTTCGATCAACACGTCGAGCACCTTGCCGGTCACTTTCGACGACACTGTCGCGCGCCGCCGCGCCGTCACATAGCCGGACGCGTTCAACACCGCGCCCGGCGACGCGGGGCCGCCGCTCTGCGCCGTCACCGGCGCGACCTTGACGCTCGCGGCCTGCAGCGCCGTCGACCAGTAATAGCCGCCGCCGACCAGCGCCACGATCGCG
>JBKPSE010000196.1:0-3733 GCA_046765855.1 Acidobacteriota bacterium
GCTCTGCCACGCGGTGGTGACGCCATTGTCGGCAACCATCTGCGCATCGATGCCGGCTTTGCAGATCTCGGTCACGTCGAGTGAGGCGATCCAGTCGGCAAGCGACCGCCGATCCCACGCGGCCGCGTCGGGCGCCGTCCACGGTGCGAAGGCGTCAGGGATGCGGCTGGCGTCCTGATTGAGCAGGTTCATCGCCGCGGACATATCGATCCACAGCGCCTCGGCCTCTTTGGCCCCGAGGCGCCGGCCGTTGAGCACGATCGGCGCCTCATGTTCGTCTTCCGTGATGTCGACGAACGTCAACCCGAACTGCCGCTGGTAGGCGTTCCACATCGGATGGTTGGTGCCGATCAGTTCGGCCCCTCCTTCCATCGCGCCGCCCGGCACCAGGTCGTGAAAGCTGAGGACGCGCCCGCCGACGCGGTTGCGCGCTTCGAGCACGGTCACGTCGGCGCCGGCGCGCGACAGCTCGTACGCAGCGGCAAGGCCGGCCAGTCCCGCGCCGACCACCACTACGCGCGGCCCTGCCCCTGCGACGCCAAGCCGTTCACCGAGCACGAGGCCCGCGGCCGCGGCGAGGGACCGCCGGATCATCTCGCGGCGATCGATCGGTTCACCGAATCTGCTATGAAGGCGGGCGTAAAGAGCGCGCATGTGCGAGTGGTAGAGTTTACCGCGGGGATGGATGGAGGTCTCATGCGAAAAGCTGTCGTCGCCGCCGCGCTCGCGGTGGCCGGGGTTGCCGCGGTCGCGCAGGAACGGGAGGATCGCACGCTGCTTTCGACCGAGCAGATGAACGCGATCATCAACGAGGCGTCAGGCGAACGCGCGCTGCATCACGTGCTGCAGCTGGTGCCGTACCAATTCGTGCGGCCGCCCTCCGAATATCAGGGGCATTTCCGCGAGAGCGAGACGATCGCGAAGCTCGCCAGGGAGTACGGCTTCACCAACGTCGCGATCGAGGACTATCCGACCGGCCAGACCTGGCAGCCGGTTGTCGGCGAGCTGTGGATGACATCGCCGCGCCGGGAGAAGGTCTACGACCTTCAGGACATTCCTGAGGCGGTCGCCTCGACGAACGCCAACGCCGACATTACCGGCGAGTTGATCAGCGTCGGCCAGGGCACGGCGCAGGATTTCGAAGGCAAGGACGTCAAGGGGAAATTCGTCCTGTCGCTGGCGCCGAGCGGCCTGGGCGCCGTCTATAACCGCGCAGTTGCCGCGGGAGCCATCGGCGCGCTCGGGATCAGCGCGATCGGCGCCGGCGATCGCGCCGTCGACTATCCGGACCAGATCGTCTCGGCCTCGGTGACCGCGCAGCCCAACACCGCGGCGTGGGCGCTGTCGCCGAAGAAGGCGCGCGCGCTCGAGACGCTGCTCAATCGCGGCCAGAAGGTGACCATCCACTCGATCAACAAGAGCGAGCAGGTCCCCAACAAACAGGAGATCGTCCACGCCGAAATCGCCGGTGACGGCAGCACGACGCAGGAAGTGGCGATCGGCGGCCATCTGTTCGAGGGCTACATCAAGCAGGGGGCCAACGACGACAACTCCGGCTGCGCGCTGACGCTCGAAGTCGGCCGCGCCTATATCAAGCTGATCGCCGAGGGCAAGCTGCCGCGCCCCAAACGGACGATCAACTTCCAGTGGGTGCAGGAGATCAGCGGCACGCGTCAGTGGCTCGACGCGCATCCCGACAAGGGGAAGAGGATCATCGGCGATCTGAACTTCGACATGGAGGGGATCCGGCTGGCGGCGAGCCGCAGCTACTGGATCATGCAGCGGACGCCGGACACGTTTCCCTCGTACATCAACGACATCGGCCAAAGCTTCATGGAGTACGTGTCCGAGCTGACGCGCGAGCGCGTGCGCTACCGGGCCAACGGATATCAGCCGGTCTTCAACATCACCTCGCCCAACGGCAGCAACGACGCCTTCTACATCAAGATCGATCAGCACTACGGCTCGAGCGATCACGTCACCTACATGCAGTACGGCATTCCCGCGGTGATGTTCATCACCTGGCCCGACATGTGGTACCACTCGTCGCAGGACACGCCTGACAAGCAGGACTCGACGCAGTACAAACGCGCGGCAGTCGTCGCGATCGGCGCGCTGGCGACCATCGCCACCGGCGGCGATCAGATGGCGGCGCGGGTCACCAGCGAGAACCTGGCGCGCGGCAGCGAGCGGCTCGGCGTGGCGGAGCGCAAGGCCACCAGCTATCTGGCGGATGCCGCCACCGTCGAGGCGCTGCACACCGCCTGGAAGGAAGCGCGCGTCGCGATCCGCCACCAGGCCGACGTCGAAAAAGGCGTAATCCGCTCGTCCGCCGTGCTCTATGCGGATCCCGCCGGTGCGCCGAAGATGCTCACGCCGCTCGAAACTTCGGTCGACAAGAGCGCCGCAGCGCTGACCGACTCGATTCGCGCCGTTTACGCCCTGCAGGCGCAGCGGCTGAACACCCAACCCGTTTACGACCCGCCGCAGACCGCCGAGGAGAAGGAGGCGGCGAACCTGGTCGTCGAGTGCGCGAGCGGTCAGCCCAGCTTCTCGGGCTGCGCCGCGGCAGGCGGCAGGGGCGGTGCCGGCAGAGGCGGCGGCGGCGGACGCGGCGGTCCTGCCTCAGGCCCTGCGCTGCCGCAGCACATGAACGCCGAGCTGTCGATCCTGCTCGGAAAGAAAATGACCGTGCTCGAGATCCGCGATTTCCTGTCCGGCGAATTCGAGCCGGTGCCGCTCGCGGACGTGACCGCGGTGCTGCGCGCCCGCGAGGCCTCGGGCACCATCAAACTCGTGCCGCGTCCGGCGCCGGCGCCCGTACGCAGAAAGTAGGCCTGCTCTGTCGAAGGCGAAGGCGTTGAAGTCCAAAGCGCACCCGAGAGTGTGGCTTGGCTGGTTGACTCGCCTTGAACGGCACGAACTCCGCTGGCTGCTCGTCGGTCTGGGCGGCTGCGTCCTGCTGCTGGTGTTCCTCGAGCTCGCCAGTGAGGTGATGAAAGGGGAGACGCTCGCGTTCGACAAGCGGATCATTCTCGCCTTCCGCAAGGCGGACGACCTCTCGCAGCCGATCGGTCCGCCGTGGCTCGCCAGTTCGATGATCGATCTGACGGCGCTCGGCGGTCCGACGGTCATCGGGCTGATCGTGCTGTCGGTGGTGGGATTCCTCGTGCTGCAGACGCGCTACTGGACCGCGCTCTTCATCTTTCTCACCGCGGCCAGCGGCGAAGCCGTCAACTTCGCGATGAAGAGCCTGTTCTTCCGGCCGCGGCCGACCGTCGTGCCGCATCTGCGTCAAGTCTTCGAAACGAGCTTCCCCAGCGGGCATGCCATGCAGTCGGCGATCATCTATCTCACGCTCGGGGCAATGCTGATGCGCGTCGTCGAAAAGCGAATCAGCAAGATCTACTGCTGCGCCGCCGCCATGGGACTCACGTTCCTGGTCGGATTGAGCCGGGTCTATCTCGGCGTGCACTATCCGACCGACGTCCTCGCCGGGTGGATCGTCGGCCTGCTGTGGGCGTCGATCTGCTGGCTGATCGCCCAGACCTACGAGGTCCGTGCGCGCATCAAGGCCGAGAAGAAGAGCGCCAGCTAGCCGGCGCACACGCCGGGCGCACGCCTGTGCCGGCCCCGCACACCTGGGCGCACGCGCGCCAGGGCTCCGCCTCCAAGACCCTTGCGGCGATGATCTTGCACCGACGCGCCCCATCCCCGGAGGTGTGCGCAATGT
>JBKPSE010000197.1:0-6274 GCA_046765855.1 Acidobacteriota bacterium
GATCCTGACTTCGTGCGTCTGCTCGACGATGTGCGGTTGCGGTGGAACGCCGCCCGCGCGGGCGGCTCATACGGCTAATCGACCATCGTGCTGCACGCGCCGCTGGTGCCAGAAGTGAACCGTGAGCCGGGAGGAACGATCGTTACAGCCCGCCTTCGGCGATCGCGGCGGTAAACGCGTCGCACTTGACGGTGCCGGTGATCTTCGTGCCGTCGGCCGCGGTGGCGTTGACGGTGAAGGTGCCGCCGTTGCCGTCTTTGGCAAAGGCAACCGTCCCCGAACCCTCGACCGTGCCGTTATTCCCGACCTTGATCGTGCTCATCGAGTGCCGCTTCGCGCCGGAGCTGAGGTTGAGCGACACGAGGTCGCTGCCGCTCGCCGGATGCCAGACCGCCAGCGTCAGGCTGCGCGGACCCTCCGACTGATCGACCGTCCAACGCTCGGCGCGCAGGTTGTAGATCGAGGCTACCGGCGCATGACTGCAGGTCGCCTTGCCGGTGAAGTTGTAACTCTCCGCGCCAGCTTTCAGGGCGATCGTCACCGGCACGGTTGTCTCGGTCCGCTGCCCGGGCACGCGCCGCTGCGCGCTGATCGACGTTGCCGTCACCGCTGTCGCCACAATCCCGATCGCCAACAATCGACCCATCTGCATCGTCGTTCCCCCTTGGACCTCCCGCCTGCAGGCGGGAGCTACTGAAACGTCTTCTCTATTGAACCGTCCACGCTCCACGGTCATTTGAAGCTATTCGCAAACAACGCCTCGATCGCGCGTTTGCCATTGTCGTGGATTTTTCGCGTGCCCGTCCCCGTGAAATGCGGATGCGTGATCTGGGGCACGCCTTGCTTTTTCCAGTCCGCGCCGGTCCAGCAGAACCAGCCGTCTTTCTCTTCGTCGAACACGCACAGCGGCTTGTTGCAAAGCTTGGCGAATTCCGCGCCCCAGCCGGTGCCGCCGCGCACGGTGCCGTCCTCGAGGATGACGCCGACGACGTAGATCTCCTGGCCGCTGTTGACCTGATACCAGATCGTCTGCAGCACTTTGCGCAGCGTCGGGCTGTCGGTGTAGCGGCGGTGCATCAACTTCGACACGTACTCGAGGCTGACGTCTCCCGCCTGCAGCTCCTCGTGATTGAGCACGCGGATGCCGCGCCGCCGCGCCTCCGTGTGCCCTTCGAAGGTGAAGTTGACTTCCTCGATGCCGTGGCGCTCGGCGCAGGCGCCGAACTCGGCTTCCGCGCCCGGAGCGGCGCCGCTGAAGAGAATGAAATCGGAGAGGTTCATTGGCAGTTGGCAGTTGGCAGTTAGCAGTTAGCAGTTGGCAGTTAGCAGTTGGCAGTTTGCAGTTGGGAGTCAGCAGGAGTAGTCAGCGCCGCCGCTTTGCAGACGGCTTCGATGCGACCTTCTTCTTTGCCGCGCTCGCCGCCTGCTTCGGTCGCGGCTCCTTCGTCTCCTTCGCGTCCTTCGTCTCCTTCGCGCCCTTCGTTTCCGTCGTGTCCTTCGTCTTCTTCGTGCCCTTCGTTGCTCGCATTTCCAGGGCACGTTCGACGATTTTCTGGAACATCGCTCCGGTTTCACCCCCCTGCGCGGGGCGGTTCGAGATCCAGATCTCGGGGTTGCCGCCGGCAAGAATATCGGCGAAGTCCCCTTCGCTCTTCACGCTCAGCGGCGCGAACGAAGTGATGTCCACGTCGCCGGCCCACTCGTCCTTGTGTTTGATCAGCAGCCACGACCGATCGCTGCTGCCGCCGGGATAGCGGCCGCCGGTGCGGACGAGCACCCAGGAGCCTTTCAGCTTGAAGCCGTCGAGCGTGAACTTCAAATCACCCTTCTTGAGCGCCGCATCGACGTCGTCCACCTGCGGCGTCCACGTTCCCTGATCCCACAGCATGACGATGCCCGCGCCGTAGCCTTCGGGGATGACACCCTCGAAGGTCCCGTACTCGATCGGATGATCCTCGACATGCATCGCCAGCCGCTTCGTCTTCGGATCGAGTGATGGACCCTTCGGCACTGCCCACGAGAGGAGCACGCCCTTGTATTCGAGGCGGAAGTCGTAGTGCAGGTGGCTGGCGAGATGTTTCTGCACGCAGAAGAACAGCCCTTTCGCCGGTTCCTTCTTCGCGCGCTCGGCCGCGAGTTTCACATCACCCGACGGCTCCGGCGTGCTGGTGAAGTTACGCTTCTGCTTGTACTTTTCTAGCACCATATCTGTCGATCGTCGGTCTTCGAGCCTCGCCCTATCTCACCTCGCCCATCAGACGCTTGCTCGGTTTGATGACGGCGAACATCACGAGCGTCGCGACCAGCAGCACCGCCGTGACGTAAGTGAACAGCGTGTTCAACGGCATCGAGCTGAAGAACCCCGCGGCCCAGCCGGCGAGTTTGTTGCCGAACGCGTTCGAAAGAAACCACACACCCATCATCAGACCGACGATGCGAAGGGGAGCGAGCTTGGTGACCGCGCTGAGTCCGATGGGGCTGATGCACAACTCGCCGAGCTCGGACACGAAGTAGGCGGCGACCAGCCACCACGGGCTGACGCGGATCCCTTCGCCGCTGGCGAGGGCGCCGGCCGGAATCAGGATCATGAACGAGAGCGCCATGAACAGCAGGCCGTAGGCGAATTTGGCCGGCACCGATGGCTCGCGCCGGCCGAGACGGAGCCACAGCCATGCGAACACGGGCGCCAGAATCATGACGAACACCGGCTGCACCGACTGGAACCACGACGACGGGAACGAGAAGCCGAACACTTCAGTCCTGGTATAGCGATCCGCGAACAGGTTCAGCGTCGATCCGGCCTGCTCGTAGGCGCCCCAGAACAGACCGGCCGCCAGGAAGAAAATGACGATCGCCCCGATTCGCTTCCATTCTTCGGTGGTGAAGCCGCGGCTCGTTTCCGCGGTGCGGCGCGCGGCCGCCGTGTCCTCCGTCGGCAGGTCAGGCTTCTGACCGAGCCGCGCGATTCCCGATTTCAGCCGCTGGCGGCCCAACACGTACTGGATCAGACCGAGCGTCATCCCCACACCGGCGCAAGCGAAGCCGATATGCCAGTTCACCTCCTGCGCGAGGTAGCCAGCGATGATCGGGCCGAGAAACGCGCCGAGGTTGATGCCCATGTAAAACAGGGAGAAGCCCGCATCGCGCCGCGTGTCGTCCTGCGCGTAGAGCGAGCCGACCAGCGTGCTGACGTTGGGCTTCAGGCACCCCGTACCAAACGCAATGAGCGCCAGACCGGTGTAGAAGAACGGCAGCGCCGGAAACGCGAGGGTGAAATGTCCGGCGGCGATGATGATGCCGCCCATCAGCACGGTGCGGTACTGGCCCAGGAAACGGTCCGCGATGACGCCGCCAAGGATTGACGCCGCCCAGGCGCTGCCCGTGTAGGTTCCGTAAATCGATGCCGCGCGGGCGTCGGCGAAGCCGAGTCCGCCCGCGGCGACGGGCGCGACCATATAAAGGATGAGAAAGGCGCGCATCCCGTAATAGCTGAAACGCTCCCACATTTCGGTGAAGAACAGCGTCGCCAGCCCGCGGGGGTGGCCGAAGAAGCTGTGATCGGTTTCCGCCGCGATCGCCGCGGCCTGTGCAGGAGTTGCCATCGTCGGGAGTGTAACCTATTGAGTGCCGGCAACTGGCAAGCACCACCGGCACTGGTAACCGCAAACTGCGAACTGCAGACAAACTGCGAACTGCGAACTGCGAACTGCAAACTGCAAACTGCAAACTGCAAACTGCGAACTGCGAACTGGACCCCAATGCTAACTCGCTACCTTTGCCTCGGCCTCTTGTGTGCGTTCACGTTGGCCGGGTGTTCGCGCGCGCCGAAGGTCAAGACACAGCCCACGCCGCCGGCGGCTGCTCCACCACGCGAGTCCCCCGCGATGCCGGCAGGCCCCGCGCTCGTGCCGCTGCCGGCGAGCATCGAGAAGCGGACCGGCGATGGCTTCGTCGTCACGGCGAACACCGTCATCCAGTTCGGTGACGCTGACCCCACTGTCGAGAGGATGGCCTCGCAGCTCGCGGAATACATCCGGCGAGGGACCGGGATCCTGCCAAGAGTCCAGCCTGCGGCGGACGCTGTCGCTGTCGAGACCATCACGTTGCGGGTCGATCCGTCCGATCGGACGATCGGGTCCGAAGGGTACGACATCGAGATCGGTCCCAAGTCGATCGCAGTGAAGGCCGCCGCTCCCGCCGGCGTGTTCTATGCGGTGCAGACGCTGCGTCAGCTGTTGCCGTACTGGTCGGAATACGAAGCCATCATGTTCCGCGAGCCGCGGCCGGTGACGCTGCCGGCGGTGCACATCCGCGATACGCCGCGCTACGTCTGGCGCGGCGCCATGCTCGACGTCGCGCGTCATTTCTTCACCGTCGAGGAGGTGAAGCGCTTCATCGATCTGCTCGCGTTGCACAAAATGAACCGATTGCACCTCCATCTCGCGGACGATCAAGGCTGGCGAATCGAGATCGCAAAGTGGCCGGAGCTGACGGCGAAGGGCGGGCTCACGGAAGTCGGCGGCACGCCCGGAGGTTTCTACACCAAGGCGCAGTTCGCCGACATCGTCAATTACGCTGCCGAGCGCTTCATCATGATCGTCCCGGAGATCGACATGCCGGGGCACACGAATGCGGCGCTGTCGTCGTACGCGCAGCTCAATTGCAACGAGCAGGCGACGCCGGTCTTTACCGGAACCGCCGTGGGCTTCAGCGCGCTCTGCGTCGATCACGAAGCCACCTACGAGTTCATCGACGACGTCGTCCGCGAGCTGGGGGCGATGACGCCCGGACCGTATTTCCATATCGGCGGCGACGAGGTCAAGACGCTGACGCCGGCGCAATACACGACGTTCGTCGAGCGCGTCCAGGCAATCGTGCAGAAACACGGGAAACAGATGATCGGCTGGGACGAAGTCGCGGCGGCGGCGCTGGCGCCGACCTCGATCGTGCAGCACTGGCGGCCGGAGGCCGCCAAGGAGACACTCGCGCGTGCGCCGCATCTGATCCTGTCGCCTGGAAATCGTACCTATCTGGACATGAAGTACGACGAAGAGACCGCGCTGGGGTTGAACTGGGCGGGACTGATTCCGGTGAAGACGGCCTACGACTGGGATCCGGCGACGCTCGTCCCGGGGGCGCGGCCCGAAGCCATCCTCGGCGTCGAAGCGCCGCTATGGTCCGAGACGATCGCGAACATCCGCGACGCCGAGTTCCTGGCCATGCCTCGTCTGGCGATCATCGCGGAGGTGGGCTGGTCCCCCGCGGGTTCGCGCGACTGGGAACAGTTCCGCGTCCGTCTCGGCGCGCAGTCGCTTCGCTGGAGTGCGCTCGGCATCAATTTCTATCGCGCGCCGGAAGTGCCGTGGAAGTAGTCCTCGTCTCCACTTACGATCTGGGACGGCAGCCCTTCGGGCTCGCGTCGCCCGCGGCGTTTCTGCGGCGCGCCGGCCACGACGTCACGTGTGTGGATGTGACGCGCACCAGGCTGACCGACGAGGTCATTCGCCACGCGCGTGTGATCGCCTTCTATCTGCCGATGCACACGGCGACTCGATTGGCGCTGCCGTTGCTCGATCGGGTGCGCGCCCTGAATCCCGCCGCGCATCTCTGCGCCTACGGACTCTACGCGCCGCTCAATGAAGAAATCCTGCGCGAGCATGGCGTCACGACCGTGCTCGGTCCCGAGTTCGAAACCAGCCTCGTCGAGATGACTGCACGCATTTCCCGTGTTCCGGCGGGAGAGGAACGCCGTCAGGCGGGAGAATCACTACCGAGAATTCATTTCATTCAGCCGGATCGCAGCGATCTGCCGCCGCTGAGCCGCTACGCGTCGCTGCAGATTGGCGACGAGCGCCGCGTCGCCGGCTACACCGAAGCGACGCGCGGCTGCAAGCATCGCTGCCGCCACTGTCCGATCGTGCCGATCTACGAGGGACGGTTCCGCGCCGTCGACGCCGACGTGGTCCTCGCCGACATCCGCGCGCAGGTGGCGGCGGGTGCGCAGCACATCACGTTCGGCGATCCCGACTTCTTCAACGGTCCGACTCACGCGATGCGGATCGTGGAGGCGCTGGCGCGCGAGTGTCCGGGTGTGAGCTACGACGCGACCATCAAGGTCGAGCACCTCAGACAGCAGTCGGCGCTGCTGCCGCGATTGCGCGAGACGGGATGCGCCTTCGTCACCTGCGCCGTCGAATCGTTCGATGACGACGTGCTCGCCCGTCTCGAGAAAGGGCATACGCACGCCGACTTCGTCGACGTCGTCGAACATTGC
>JBKPSE010000198.1:0-2904 GCA_046765855.1 Acidobacteriota bacterium
CGTCCCTGGTGACGAAAACGTTGAGGAAGACCGTGGGTTATTGCGACTCGTGGAAAGCGGTGTGCGCGGCGGTGTGCCGGATCGAAACGCCGGGATCACGTATTTGATCGGCCGCCGCACACTCCCCTGACACTTTCGAGAGTACGGCCTCGAGCAGCGGCGTCATCGCGCCGAGCTGTCTCGCCCGAATCACCACGCCCCAAAGCCGCTCGAACTTCTTCCACCCCGCCGCATAGGCGAAGTGTTTTGCCTGATGCTTGCGCGTGCCGTGTGTGAACGACGCGGCGGCAATCGCCGACCAGCGGTAGAACTCGCGGTAGGCCCAGTCGTAGCCCTCCTTCAGCGCGCGCGGCGACATCCGCGCCGGCGTAAAGACGACGTGGCGCGTGTCGTAGAGATCCCAGTTGTCCGTGGTGATGCGCCGCTCGCGCGCGAGTCGCGCGTAGAGTCCGGTCCCGGGATACGGCGTCTGCACGTGGAAAGTCGCCGTGGTGATGCCGTTTTCGATGGCCCAATCGACCGTGCGCCTGAACACCGTCTCATCGTCATCGTCCATGCCGAAGACGAAGCTGCCGTTGATCATGATGCCGAGGCCATGCAGACGCGAGGTGACCGCCGAGTAGTCGCGATTCAGGTTCTGATGCTTGTGGCTGCGCCGCAGGTTCTCCGGCGTCAGCGTTTCGAAGCCGACGAACAGGCTGCGCAGGCCCGCGTCGGCCGCGCGCTCGATCAGATCGCCGCGCAGGATCGAATCGACGGTTGCCGCGCCCTGGAACAGGCGGTTCATGCCTTTCATCCCGTCGAAGAGGCTGCGGGCGAAGCGCGGATCGCCCAGCAGATGATCGTCGAGGAAATAGAGGTGGCGTCCGGGAAGGCGCTCGATTTCGGCGAGCGCTGCGTCCACGCGCTGGGTATAGAACGATCGTCCGCCCTGAAAGAATGCGTCCTTGTAACAGAAATCGCAGTGCTGCGGGCAGCCGCGCGTCACCACGATCGAGTTCGGCACGAGATAGTTGCGGCGCCGGATCAGATCGCGCCGCAGCGGCGGAATGTCCTCGATCGTGCGGCCGGCGCTGGATCGATAGAGCGGCTGGGCGCAGCCGTTGCGGAAATGATCGAGGAATACGGGAAAGGTCTGCTCCCCCGGGCCGAGGAACACCGCGTCGCCGTGCGTCGCCGCCTCGTGCGGCAGCGACGTCACGTGCAGACCGCCCAGCGCCACGAACACGCCGCGGGCGCGGTAGCTGTCGGCGATCCGGTAGGCGCGATGCGCGTTGGTGATGTAGACCTGGATCACGACCAGATCCGGGGTGTCCGTCGTCGTCAGCCGCTCGACGTGCTCGTCGACGATGGTTGCCTCGTCCTCCGGACTCAGGTACGCAGCCAGCGTGGCCAGTCCGAGCGGCGGGAAGAGCGAGTATTTGATCGGGCGCCAGTACGGACTCGTGGCTTCGGTCAGCGCCGGCAGGATGAACTTGACGCGCAACGGGCGGCTACGGCTCATACTTTGCATTGTAAAGTATTGCTTTGCTTTGTAAAGTAAAACGCTGCCGGCCGCCTTTTGTGACATAACAGGGCGCATGAGACTCGTGGCCCTCGACTGGGTGATCGTCGTTCTGTCGATCCTGGTGTGCTTCGTTCCCGCGCTCTTCTTCGGCAAGCGCGCGGGCAAGAACACCTCGGAGTTCTTCGCCTCCGGCCGCGCCGTTCCCTGGTGGCTGGCGGGGCTGTCGATGGTGGCGACGACGTTCAGCAGCGACACGCCGAACTGGGTCACCCAGCAGGTACGGCAGTACGGGGTTGCCGGCAACTGGCAGTGGTGGGCGATGGTGCTGACCGGCGTCGCGACAGTCTTCTTTTTCGCGCGCCTCTGGCGGCGTTCGGGGGTGATGACCGACCTCGAGTTCTACGAGCTGCGCTACTCGGGAACGGCAGCCTCCGTTGTTCGCGGCTTCCGCGCTGTCTATCTGGGGTTGTTCTTCAACTGCTTCATCATGGCGATGGTCACGCTGGCCGCGTGCAAGATCGCCAACGTGCTGTTCGGGCTGCCGCCGTGGCAGACCATCCTCGTCTGCGGCGTGCTCAACGTGGTGTTCGCGGCGCACGCCGGCCTCTGGGGCGTGCTGGTCATCGACATGGTGCAGTTCTTCATCAAGATGACCGCGGTCATCGCCGCCGCTTACTTCTCGCTCAAGGAAGTCGCGCGCCACACCGGCGTCGGCGACAGCGCGTTGGCCGGCTTGCACAAGCTGGTCGAGATCCTGGGGCCGCAGCAGGTGAAGTTCCAGACGGGCACGCCGGTGCTGTCGCCAATCGACGGCACAGGCCAGCCGATTCTGAACGTCATGCCGAATTTCGCCATGTCCGATCTGGCGCTGATGATCTTCATCGTGCCGATCGCGATTGGCTGGTGGGCCAACTGGTATCCGGGCGCCGAGCCGGGCGGCGGCAGCTACATCGCCCAGCGCATGCTGGCGTCGAAATCAGAGAAGGACTCGCTCGGCGGCACGCTGTTCTTCAACCTCGCGCATTACGTGCTGCGGCCGTGGCCCTGGATCATCACCGCGCTGTGCTCGATCATCATCTTTCCCGAGTTGAAGGACATCCAGGCGGCGTTCCCTGCCGCTGATCCGCGCTTGATCGGGCACGACAGCGCGTTTCCGGCAATGCTGAAGTTCCTGCCCGTCGGGTTTGCGGGTCTAATGCTCGGCGGTCTGATCGCGGCGAATTCTTCGACGATTCTCACGCACTTGAATTGGGGATCGTCGTATCTCGTCCACGATTTCTACCGCCGCTTCATCAGGCCCGACGCGAGCGAGAAGCACTACGTCAGCGTCGGCCGCCTGTGCACCGTGCTGCTGTATGTCTTCGCCGCGATTTTGAGCCGCGCGCTCGAGTCGGCGC
>JBKPSE010000199.1:0-4021 GCA_046765855.1 Acidobacteriota bacterium
GCCAGGGCGAGGGCGAACGGCTTCATAGGAAGCAAATACGAGAGTAGGCAGGAGGCAGTTCGCAGTAGGCAGGAGGCAGTAGGCAGTTCGCAGTAGGCAGTTCGCAGTAGGCAGTTCGCAGTAGGCAGGAGGCAGGTCGCAGTAGGCAGGAGGCAGGTCGCAGTAGGCAGGAGGCAGGTCGCAGGAGGCAGGTCGCAGGAGGCAGGAGGCAGGTCGCAGGAGGCAGTTCGCAGGGAGCAGGTCGCCAGAAGCCGGAAGCAGGAAGCTGGAATCCGGAAGCTGGAAGCTGGAAGCGGGAAGCTGGAAGCCGGAAACCGGAAGCAGTTTCCCCTACGCCGCCATCGCGTCGACCCGCTGGCGGAGCCGATCGAGGTCGCTGCGCAACTCCGCCAGGCGGGAGTCCGTCTCGCGCAGCTTCTCCCCTTCCGAGCGGACGAAGCGGCTGTAAGGCGCGATGCTGTCGCGCATGCGCGCGATGCTGCGGCCGATTTCTTCCTGGAACTGAACCCGGAGCGCCGTCGAGAGCCGCGCGCGCACGTCCGCGATCTTCTCGCGCATCTGCGCCTTGGCTCTGTTGCGCCTCGCCGGAATGATGAAAAACCCGAGCGCCGCGATCACGCTCGCCAGCAGGATGCCGGTGACATCGGCGGCCGCCGTGCTCGCCGCGATCGTAACCAGCGTCCCAAGTCCGATCGCGCCGCCGGCGGCAGCCGCCGCGGTTGCCACCGCGTTGCGGGCGCCGTCCGCCAGCGCGCTCGCTTCGCGCCGGCGATCGTAGGTATCAACCACGTTCTGAGCCGCCCGGCCTACCGTTTCGACCATGCGGCGCCGCTCCTCGTGAAACGGACGCGATTCGTCGTCTTCCACCGATCCAGGACGCGGCGCCTGCCCGACGATCCGGTCCTTGAATTCGCGGCGGCGATCCGCGAGATGGCGGGTGATGCGCTGCCATTGGCGGAAGTCCTGATCGACCAGCCAGTCGATCAGCTCGTTCACCCGCTTGTCGATCTGCTGCGGCGCATCCGCGATCACCTGCCGCTCGAACCCTTCCTGCATGCGCGAGCGGTTCAACAGATCCATGACGCGGCCGATTCGCATCGTATCGTCGAAGAAGTCATGGCCGCGCCGCTCCATCTCGAGCAGCACGTTGTCGACCGACGCCATCCGTCCTTCGAACTCGCGCGACATGTCCGCCTGGAATACGTCGAGCTGACGTTCCACGTCTTCGAGCAGGGTGAAATCCGACTGCAGCGCCGACAGCCGCTCGCGGGTGGCCACGCTGTAACGATCGATCAGCGCCGCCCCGACGCCGAGCGGATTCAGAAGCTTCAGCCGCATCCGCGCCGCCGCGTCGAGCGAAGTGCGGATGTAGCGCTCGAGCGGCTCGAAGCCGCTCGTCGACCAGAGCTGCGGCTCGCCGTTCTTGGCGCGAAACGCGGACTTCGCGCTCACCGGAAAAATCTCGGGCGTGACGCCGAGCAGCCGCCGCGCGTTGTCGGCGACATAGGCACGTACTTCGCCGAGCTCCTTCTCCGTCGACAGGATGTCGACTTTGTTGATGACCACGACGACTTTCTTGCCCCAGTCGCGGATCTGCTCGAGGAAGGCGCGCTCGGTTTCGGTGAACGGCCGGTCCGCGGACGTCACGAACAGCACCAGATCCGCGCGCGGGACGAATTTGGACGTGATCTCTTCGTGCTCGCGAATCACCGCGTTGGTCCCGGGCGTGTCGACGATGTTGATGTCGTCGAACCGGACGGACGTCACCTGCGCCGTCGTGGGTGTGACACCTTCCTCCATCCGCTTCTCGCCGGTCAAGGCGTTGATGAACGCACTTTTCCCGGCGTTGAACTCGCCGACGACGACGAGCAGGAACAGCTCGTCGAGCTGCTCGATCGAGCGTTCCAGCGGGGCCATGTTTTCGTCGCTGGCGCCGAAGCGGATCAGGCTCGCGCGCAGATCGTTGAGGATGCGGCGCTCCTCGCGGACGACCTCCTGCTGAGCTGGATCGAGAATGCTGCGCAACGACATCGCGGCGTTCGGGTGCAAACCTCGATCCCCGGCTGTTAACATGGCGGCATGACTCCGCTCGTGCTCGGCCTGCTGCTCCTTCAGGCGCCGGCATCGGCGTGCGGCATATCGGATGAGTCCGATTACGCCACGACAAAAGGGCGAGCGGTCCAGGTCGGCGGCGGCGCCATGTATGTCGCCGCCAGAGAACGCCGCTACCTTGATGTCCTGCGCGGCCCCGCCGGCGAGCCGGTTCAATACAAACGTCTTGGATCGATGCCCGGCGGCGACGACCGCACCATTCTCGACGACTACGAAGTCACCTACCCGGGACTCGAGAAACCCATCCATCTCTATCTCGACGCGTATCACTATGACGATGCGCTGCAGGCGCCGAAGGGATTCATCTGCGCGGCGCCCATCGCGCTGAATCCACCGTCGCCCGATCCGTTTCTCGCCGGAGACGCGACCTTTCAATTGGCCGTCGACCGCGCTGCGCGTGACGTCCCGCCGATTCCGCTCGACGCCGACGGCAGCAACGCGCACGGCGTCCTCTTCGACAAGTTCCGTCTGACCGTGCGCGCCGCGAACGCCGCGGCTGCGGCCGGCAGGCCGCTGAACGGAAAACGTCCGCCGCCGGAAATCGTCTCGATGGGCATGATCGTCGTGGCCTATCCGCTGCGCTGCGGCGACAAGCCTCCGGTTGCAGCGACGGCGCTCGACGTGGTGCCCGCCCAGGGGCCGGCGCTCAGGCACGACGCGATCGCGAGCGGCGACGTCCTGGCGCGCCTGCTGCCCGGCGTGGATCTGCCGCCGGGATCCGCGGCGGTGCAGGTCCAGCTCGAACGGCCGCGGCCGACCGACACGATCAAGATCGGTTATCCGGAGAGCGGCTGCGGTGCGAGTACCGAGGTGGCGCTGCCGGTCCAATACACGGCGGGCCGCGGGCTGAACATGCCAATGCCGCAGGCACCGGCGGGGCAGCCGGCCGACCGCTCGATCTACGTGCAGGCCATCGTCGACGTCGACGGGTCGGTACAGCAACCGGTTTATGTCGGCGGTCCGCCCGCGCTTTCAGCCGCCGCCCTCGACGCGGTGCGCACCTGGACGGCGGAGCCGACCCGCCTCAACGGGGCGCCGATGATCACGCCGGCGCTGTTCCGGGTGCGGTTCACGCCGCGGTGAAGCGTCTCGTCAATGCCATCCGGCGCCGGCAGCGATTCAACGTTCTCGCTTTCACGCTGACCGTCCTCGTCGCAGTCGCGGCGCTCGAGAGCGCCGACCTGTGGTGGCGGCGCGAGCGAGCGCTGGTCATCGCCGAGCGCCGCGCCAGCAATCTCGCGATCGTCCTCGCTGAATACGTGCGCGGATCGTTTGCCGCGGCCGATGCGGCGCTGCGGCAGCTGCAGGTGCACGGCAACCGCGTCGGTGGTCCGGCAGGTTCCAAGGAGGACTGGGAATCGATTCTTGGACCGGCGCGCGCCGCCCTGCCGGAGATCGGGTCGTTATCGGTCACGGATCGCAACGGCGTCGTCACTCACTCGACGCTGCCGGCGATCGTCGGCGAGTCCAGGGCCGACAACTACGTCTACAAGCAGCTGGCGGCCTCGAAAGAGGACGTCCTCGTGGTCGATCGTCCGTATCTGTCGCGCCGGCCGGATCGCCAGTACATCATTCCGGTCGGCCGTCGTCTGACCAACGACGGCGGGCGATTCGACGGCACCGTCGTCGCGACAATCATCCCGGAGGGCTATCGCGAGTTCATCAAGTCAATCGCGGTTGGCCCGGACGGCGCGATCAGCGTCTTCCACCCTGAAGGGGTGGTCCTGTTCCGCGAGCCGTCCACCGACAATCCGATCAACGAGGAGGCCGGCGATCATCCGCTGCTTCGCCTGGCGCGCCAGTACGGCAGCGGCGTGTTTCGCGGGCGGATTGCGGCGGGAGGTGAACAGTATGTCAGCGCCTATCGCACGGTTGCCGGTCAGTCGCTGATCGTTGCGGTCTCGCTGGG
>JBKPSE010000200.1:0-9772 GCA_046765855.1 Acidobacteriota bacterium
CGTACCACGTCTTGTTGGCGGGATTGAGGACACGAATGTGCTCGTCGCCCACCTTCTGCAGCACGATGCTGCCGCGCGGCAGCGTCGCCAGCCGGCCGAGCACTTCGGCGCGCGTTTGATCCCCGGCGATCAAATACTGAATGTCCACCGGACCCTCAGGCGTGAGCAGCTGTGTCAGCAGCGGACCAAAGTTGCCGTACGGATTCGGCTTCTCGCCATCGCGCAACGGCGGCGTCTCGGCTCGCACGATGCTCATGCGGATCGTGGTCTTCAGCGTCGCCGGCGGCGCCACCGGCGAGGACGTCTGGAGCAGCAACGCCAGCGTCAGCATCAACATAACGACATTCCTCTCTCGATCACCTGCAGCGCCTTGTTGGTCAGCTGATAGCGCGCGAGGTCCGCCGGATCTGCCAGCGCAACGTCGCTCGCGTCGGACCCGCAGCCCAGCTCACCGCCGATCGCATGACACAGATAGTCGACGAGCACGAAGTGATACTGCACCCCGCCCTCCGCATCGTACATGATGCGATCGAACACTTCGATGACCGGCCCGACGCGCACGTCGAGCCCCGTCTCTTCCCGCACTTCACGAATGCACGCCGCTTCGAGCGTTTCGCCGAGTTCCACGCCGCCGCCCGGCAGGTTCCAACGATCCTTCAACGGCTCATGCCCGCGCTTGACCAGCACAATGCGGCCGTCCATCATCACCACGGCGCCAACGCCGACCACCGGCCGATCCGGATAACCCCGTTCAATCACCAATCGTCATTCACCAGTCGCCAATCGGCAGTCGTCAATCGCAATCGCCAATCGTAATCGCCAATCGGCGATGCAATCGGCAATCGCCAATCTAATCGCCAATCGCCAATCGGTAATTCAATCGTCAATCGCCAATCGCCAATCGGCAATGTCTAGGTTCCGATGACCTTGATGACCACGCGCTTTTTCCGCTGACCGTCGAACTCGGCGTAGAACACCTGCTCCCATGGTCCGAGATCGAGCGACCCGCCGGTAATCGGCAGCATCACCTGATGCCCCATCAGCGTCCGTTTGAGGTGCGCATCCGCATTGTCTTCGCCGGTCTGATGGTGTTTGTACGGCAGACCCGCGGGCGCCAGCTTTTCGAGCCAGACCTGAAAGTCCTCGATCAGTCCGTTCTCCCAGTCGTTGACATAGACCCCGGCGGTGATGTGCATGGCCGAGACGAGCACCATCCCCTCCTGGATCGCGCTCTTCTTCACGATCGCCGCGACTTCGTCGGTGATGCGGACGAATTCCTGGCGCTTCTTCGTGTTGAACCACAGGTAATCGGTGAAGACGTGCATGTGGGAAGTGGAATGTGGAAATCCGGCGGTGTCACATTTACAGCGGCATCGAGGCCAGCGCGTTCAAGTCCCAATTGGCGACGACGCCGGCACGGAGCCTGCGCAGTCCCGCCGCGCCGATCATCGCCGCATTATCGGTCGACAATGACAGCGGCGGCACGAACACCGGCAGGCCGGCTTTGAGGCCGCGCGCCTCCGCCTCCGCGCGCAGGCGGCTGTTGGCCGAGACGCCGCCGGAGATGCCAAGGCTCTTCGCGCCGAGCCATCCCGCCGCTTCGAACGTGCGATCCAGCAGCGCCTGCACGACGACGCGCTGAAAGCTCGCCGCGATGTCGGCGACGACCGGAGGATCCGCGAGCTCGTTGACCGCGCGAGCCACCGCTGTCTTCAAGCCGCTGAAGCTGAAGTCGACCCGCCGTTCCATCGCCGGCGGCAGCAGCCCGGCCGGCGCGGTCGGCGCCGGACGGTTTCGATCCGCATGCGTCATCCGCGGCAGCGGGAAGTTGTAGGCGCGGTCGTTGCCGGTCTTCGCGAGTTTGTCGATGACGGGACCACCGGGATATCCGAGCCCGAGCAGCTTGGCGACCTTGTCGTAGGCCTCCCCTGCCGCGTCGTCGCGAGTGCGTCCGATCAACGCGTAGTGTCCGGGCTCGGAAACCAGATAAAGGCTGGTGTGTCCGCCCGAGACGACGAGGACCGCCGCTGGCAGCGGCAGCTCGCCGTGCTGCAGCACCAGCGACTCGATGTGACCGGCAAGGTGATGGACCGGCACCAGCGGAATCCCGTAGGTCCAGGCGACCGATTTGGCGAATGAGACGCCGACGAGCAGCGATCCGACGAGTCCCGGCCCCTGCGTCACCGCGACGGCGCCCAGATCGTCGAAAGTGACGTCCGCGACCGTGAGCGCCTCTTCCACGACGCCGCAGATGTCGCGCAGATGCTGGCGCGAGGCAAGCTCCGGGACGACGCCGCCCCATTCACGATGGATGGCGGCCTGCGATGCGACGATGTTCGAGCGCAGCACCCACGGCCTCGCCGCGTCGCCGGTTTCCGCCACCACTGCCGCGGCGGTCTCATCGCACGACGTCTCGATCGCGAGAAGCGTGATCGGATCAGCTCGCATGCTGCGGATGCTGCAGTCAGGTCTTGAGCGGAGACCCGACGGTTTCGAAGGCGGCCGCCAGCGACGTCGCGTAGGGCGGACGCAGGATGCCGCGCTCGGTGATGATGCCGCTGATATAGCGGAAAGGGGTCACGTCGAAGGCCGGATTGCGGATGTTCGCCCCCACCGGCGTCAGCCGCGCGGTACCGAGATGGCTGACCTCGCGTTGATCGCGCTCTTCGATCGGGATGTGATCGCCGTCGGGCGTACTCAGGTCAATCGTCGACAGTGGCGCGGCGACGTAGAACGGCACGTTGTGCTCGTGCGCGAGCACCGCGACGGTGTAGGTGCCGATCTTGTTCGCCGTGTCGCCGTTGGCCGCGATGCGATCGGCGCCGACGACGACGAGATCGATTTCGCCGGCGCGCATCAACGGGCCGGCCATGCTCTCGGTAATCACGGTGGTGTGGATGCCTTCGCGAACCAGCTCCCACGCCGTCAGGCGCGCGCCCTGGAGAAACGGCCGCGTCTCGTCGGCGAAGACCGCGATCTTTTTCCCCTGCTCCACCGCGGCGCGAATCACGCCAAGGGCGGAGCCGTAGCCGGCGGTGGCCAGCGCTCCGGCGTTGCAGTGGGTGAGCACCCGCGCGCCGTCGCCGACGACTTCCGCGCCGTGCGCGCCCATCGTCCGGCAATTGGCCACGTCCTCGTCGTGGATCGCCTGCGCTTCGCGCATCAGCCGCGCGGCAAGTTCGTCCGGCGATTCGCCTGCCTGCGCGCCGGCCGCGAACGTCGTTTTCAGACGATCGATTGCCCAGAACAGGTTCACTGCGGTGGGCCGCGTGCCGGCCATCAGGTCGCAGATCCTCTGGAACTCGACGGCGAACTGATTGGTCCCCTTCGCGGTGCTGCGCTTCATGCCGAGGGCGATGCCGTACGCGGCGGCGACGCCGATTGCCGGCGCGCCGCGAATGACCATGGTGCGGATCGCTTTGGCGACTTCCGGCGCCGTACGGCAGCGAACGTACACCTCCTGGCCGGGCAGCTTGCGCTGGTCCACCATGACGATCACGTCGTCCTGGATATCGATAGTGGGGAGCATAAATAAGAGATAAGTCTACAACCGAACTCGTGAGGCGGGCCGGTCCGCTCGCGAACGAGCATGGCAGCGAGCCAGCCGAACGGAACGAGCGTGCGAGGGACGCCGCTCGGCTACTGAAGAAGACGCGCGTCGAACGGTAGAGGCAGCAGCTGAGAAAGTCGCATCCGCCGTTTGACTTCGGTCAAATTCGCCAGGATGACTTCGATGTCACCGCAGTATTCCCACAGCAGCTGCCGGCACGAACCGCACGGCGGCGTAGGATCCTGCGTGTCGGCAACCACGGCAATGCGCGTGAACACATCGCGCCCTTCCGACAACGCCTTGTAGAGCGCGACCCGCTCGGCACACATGGTCAGGCCGTAGGTGGCGTTCTCGACGTTGCAGCCGGAGATGACCGTACCGCTGTCGGTTTCGAGCGCGGCGCCGACCTTGAAGCCGGAAAAGCGGGCGCGGGCGTGTTCGCGTGCGTCGATCGCGGCGGCGACGAGCGCCGCGTCGTCGAATGCGTGGCTGCCCGCCGCATCGATCGCGACTGGCTGCCATGCCGCTTCGTTGCGGCGATCGGGTCTACGGCGGCGCTGCGCGGTACGCCGCTCCGCGTTGGTGCGTCGATTGGGTTCGGAGCGACTGCCGTTTTCCAGCCGGCGGTCGGCGCCGCTGCGCCGCTCGGGAAGACGGCGGCGATTGCTCGATGCACGGCGTTCGCCGCGCCATTTGTCGTCAGAGCCGGCCAATGATTCCCTCGAGCAGCGCGGCAAAGGCGCCGCGCACCTGCCGCGCGACTTCCATCACCTCGTCATGGTTGAGCGGCTGCGGCAGTACGCCGGCCGCGGCGTTGGTGATACAGGAAAGCCCGAGCACTTCGATCCCCATGTGGCGCGCGACGATTGCTTCGGGCACGGTCGACATGCCGACCGCGTCGGCGCCGATGGTGCGGAGAAAGCGGATTTCGGCCGGCGTTTCGTAGCTTGGCCCGTGCACCGCCACATAAATGCCGTGGCCGAGATTGAGGCCCTGCTCGCGCGCCACCTGGTCGGCGAGAGCGCGCAGGCGCTTCGAGTAGACCTCGCTCATGTCGGGAAATCGTGCGCCGAATGCGTCTTCGTTGGGTCCGACGAGCGGATTGCTGCCGAGCAGGTTGATGTGATCGTCCATCACCATCAGCGTGCCCGGCTTCAGGTTGGTGTTGATGCCGCCCGCCGCGTTCGTGAGGATGAGCGCCCGCACGCCGAGCCGCGCGATGACGCGCGCGGCAAACGTCACGGTACGGAGATCGTGGCCTTCGTAAAAATGAGCGCGTCCGGATAACGCGGCCATTCGTTTGCCGCCAAGCGTCCCGACCACCAGCTTCCCTTCGTGGCCGATTACGTTTGACGCCGGCCAGTGCGGCAAGTCGGCGTAGCCGATCGAGATGGCTTCGCCGAGCCGGTTGGCAAAGTCCCCCAGACCGGAGCCCAGCACCACCGCCACGTCGGGAGCACGCGTTCCGGTGCGCTGCCGGACCGCATCCACCGCCTCGTCGACTTTCTCGAGATACGTCATCTCTGTTTGTCTGAGCTGTAGTTCTGCCCTACAGCAGGAACCCGGCAATGGTCGCGGTCATGAAATTGGCGAGCGTGCCGGCGAGCATCGCGCGAAGCCCGAGGCGCGCGAGATCGTGGCGGCGCGAGGGGGCCAACGCGCCGATGCCGCCGATCTGGATGCCGATCGAGCTGAAGTTCGCGAACCCGCACAGCGCGAACGTCGCGATCGTGAACGACTTCGGATCGAGCGACGCCGCCATCGGTCCGAGCTTCGCGTAGGCGATGAACTCGTTCAGCGCCATGCGCGTGCCGAGCAGGTTGCCGACGGTGGTGGCGTCACGCCACGGGACGCCCATCGCCCAGGCTATCGGCGAAAACACCCAGCCGAAGATCTGTTCGAGGCTCAGATGGGCGAGGCCGAGCAGCGCGTTGACGAGCGCGACCAGTGCCAGGAAGGAGATCAACATGGCGCCGACGTTGAGCGCCAGCGCGAGGCCTTCGCTCGTGCCGCGGCCGGCGGCGTCGATGACGTTGACGTCGGTACGCTCCACCTGGAGCCTCACCGTCCCCATCGTCTCCGGGACCTGCGTCTCCGGCACGAACATCTTGGCCATCATCAGTGTGCCGGGCGCCGTCATGATGACGGCGGTCAGCAGATGCTCCGCTTTGATGCCGAACAGGATGTAGGCCGCCATGATGCCGCCCGAGATGTGCGCCATGCCGGCCGTCATGATCGTCATCAGCTCCGACTCGGTCATCTTCGGAATGAACGGCCGGATGGTCAGCGGCGCTTCGGTCTGCCCCATGAAAATGCTGGCCGCGACGTTGAGCGATTCGGCGCCGCTGGCGCGCATCACCCGCCGCATCATCACCGCGAAGAAGCGGACGACGAACTGCATGATGCCGAAGTAATAGAGGATGGCGAACAGCGCCGCGATGAAGATGATCGTCGGCAGCACCTGGAAGGCAAAGACGACGCCGTACTGGGCGCCTTCGGGGCCGAGCACGTTGGTCATGATCCGCGGCCACACCTCCTTGTTGCCCAGCGGGCCGAACACCATGCCCGAACCGACGAAAGCAAAGTCGAGCAGCTTGTTGATGACCGCGGCGAGCTTCTGGAACACGATGCGGCCGGCCGTGGTCTTCAACACGATCAGCGCGAACACGATCTGCAGCGCGAGGCCCCAGGCCACCGTGCGGCGGTCGATGGCCCGTCGGTTGGTCGACAACGAGTAGGCGATCGTCATGATCACGATCACGCCGGTGAGCGGCTGCAGGCGCGGCAGGTGCAGCAGGTTGGCCGCGAGCGCGCAGACGGCCGCGGCGGCGATCGCGACGCCGATCACGGCAGCGTCGCGGCTGTCGTAGGGCTGGCGCGGCGGCGGCTGGTACGCCAGCTCGCCGTCCACCGAAAGGATCGTGGCCATTCAGTTCCTTCCTTGAATGCGGTCGAGGACCAGCGGCTTCACGGCCGGCGCCGTGTCACTGATCGTGATCGCGGATTCGAGCAGCCGCTTCGCTTCGGCCAGGCCGCGCCCGCCGCGATGATGAATTTCGACGATCGGATCGCCATGCCTGACGCGCGTGCCGACCGGCGCGGCGATCGTAAACCCGACCGCCGGATCGATGGTCGCGTCGAGCCGATCGCGTCCCGCGCCGAGGCCAACCGCGGCGCGGCCGACCGCTTCCGCCCGCATCGCGCTCACGTAGCCATCGCGCGCGGCGCTGACGACGTCGCGATCGGGAGCCGTGGGCAGCCTCGCATAGTCGTCGATGACCGCAGGATCGCCCCCCTGGTTGCTGATGATCTCGCGCAGCTTCTCGATTCCGGCGCCGGATGACAGCGCCGCGCTGATCCGATCGGCTGCGGTGCCCAGATCGGGCGCGACGCCGCTGAGCACCAGCATGCGCGCCGCGAATTCCACGGACAGCGATTCGAGATCCTTCGGCCCGCGGCCTTTCAGCGTCTCGATCGACTCGATGATCTCGAGCGCGTTGCCGACGGCGCGCCCGAGCGGGGCGTCCATCGCGGTGAGCAGCGCTTCGGTGCGCACGCCGGCGAACTCGCCGGTCGCGACCAGCGACTGCGCCAGCCTGCGCGCGTCGCTCTCGGTCTTCATGAAAGCGCCGTCGCCGTATTTCACGTCGAGCACGAGGCCGCCGATGCCTTCGGCGATCTTCTTGCTCATGATCGACGCGGTGATCAGTGGAATGCTCTCGACCGTGCCGGTGACGTCGCGCAGCGCGTACAGTTTGCGATCCGCGGGCGCCACCTCCGAGGTCTGGCCGATCAGCGCGCAACCGATCGCGCGCACGCTGCGCCGCAACTCGTCGAGGGACAGGGCGGTGCGAAAGCCCGGAATGGATTCGAGCTTGTCGAGCGTGCCGCCGGTGTGTCCGAGGCCGCGGCCCGACATCATCGGCACCGGCGCGCCGCAGGCGGCCGCGAGAGGTGCAAGAACGATCGACGTCTTGTCGCCCACGCCGCCGGTACTGTGCTTGTCGACCGGCGTGTGCGGCAGCCCTTCGTAGATGACGCGCACACCCGAACGCACCATCGCGTCGGTCAGCGCCGCGGTTTCCTCGGCCGTCATCCCCTTGAGGACAATGGCCATCAACAGGGCAGACGCCTGGTAATCGGGCAGGGTCCCATCGGTCACGCCCGATACGAACCATTCAAGGGCGGCGCGATCGAGCGGGCCCCCATCCCGTTTGGTGCGAATAAGATCGACGGCCCGCATGGGAGCGCCAAGAGTATAATTCACGGCGCCAACTTCCCCTTTCATGGCGGATGCCCCCACCCTGTCGCCGGAAGTCTCCCGGAGCGTCTCGGCTCTCGCGCGGTCGCTGGTCGCCGCCTCCCGCGGCTGGGCGCTGTATCCCCCCGATCACCCCGCGGTGCGGGCGTCGCTCGAACGGCTGCGCGCGGCAGTGCAGGACGCGAACGGCGGACAGGTCTTCTCCTTCGGCGTGACCCCTGACACGCTGCTGGTCGGCGGTGTCGCGATCACCGGACGCGACGTCGGTACGATCGCGGAAGCCGCGCGCTGGCTGCACCAGCGCGACATCCTCGAGATGGCATTCATCGGCGACGTCACCGTGGACGCGCTGCAGCGCCTGCTCGGCGTGTTGTCCGAAGACTCGCGCGTCATCCGGCAGCGCGGCGGGCCGGCCAAGGTGTGGGCCGAAGAAGGCGTGCCCTCGATCGCGCTGCAGCAGATCGATTTCAGCCACGTGCTGCAGGATCGCGACGTCACCAGTCCCGTGCGGCGGAAGGACGACCTGTGGCGATCGATCGTCCGCGGCGTGCTCGAGCGGCGGCGGCCTGCCGACCAGGCCACCCAGGCCAGGCTCCTGGAGATCTCCGGCGACGTCGTCGCCATCGGCGAGCTCGCCGGCGACGTGATCGCGCCGCACCACACGATCGATGGTTCGCCGATGCTTACCTCACAGGCGGCGGCGGTGGTCGCGGCGTACCACCACCTCGTGTCGATCGTCGACGTCCTGTCGCCGGAGCGCAGGCAGGAGGTGATGCAGAACCTCGCCGGCGCGACTGCCGGCCTCAATCCGCATGTCGTCATGCAGATGTTCGCTGGCGCGGAGATCGCGGGCGGCGGCGCTGAAGGCGGGTCGGGGGGGATGATCGCCGGGCTTGCGGACGCGATGGACGATTCTCGCGTCGCACAGCTGCTCGCGACGACGCTGGCGATTGAAGGGCAGGCGTCCGAGCGCCTCGCGACGGTCTTCAACACCATCGCGACCGACGACGACCGCAAACATCGCGTTTTGACCATGACCCGACGTCTGCTGGCGGAAACGGACTTCGGCCGGCAGGACGCGTTCCAGAATCTCTGGTCGTCGATGGAGGCGCTGCTGCTCACCTACAACGAGCGGCCGTTCGTCTCGGCGGGCTATCGCGCCGGCCTCGACCAGGTCGGCGCGCGCGCCGAACAGATGGCTGGCGACGTGCCTGCCGATCTGGTCGAGCTGCTCGACACGCTCGGGCAGGACAACGTGCGGCGCCTGTCGGTCCGCCTGCTCATCGATCTGCTCAAGCTGGAACGCGATCCGGCCCGGGCGCCCGACATCGCCTCGGACGTGGCCGCCTTGGCGGAAGATCTGCTGCTCGCGGGGGACTACGAATCGGTGCTGGCAGTGGTCACCGCGCTGCACGAGCAGGCGGCACAGACGACGTCGGTGAGCAGTCAGGGCAGCCGCGTGGCGCTGGACGGCGTCGCGGGAACGATCGCGTTCGTCGAAGCGGCGCAATTGCTCGGCGAGATGTCGGACGCGGAGGCGGCGACGTTCGCGGAGGTCTGCGCGCGCATCGGGCCTGCGGTGGCCGACGTGCTGCGCGTGCACCTCGAGAGCGAAGCGCAGACGGCGGCGCGCTCGCGCGCCACAGCGATCATCCGCGGCTTCGGTGCGCGAGCGATCAATCGCCTCGGTCCGCTGGTCGCGTCGTCCAAGTGGGCGGCGCAGCGCAACGCGGCGGAGCTGCTCGGCGAGCTTGGCGCGCCGGAAGGGGTGCCGCTGCTGCAGCCGCTGCTTCGCGGCCGCGATGCGCGCGTTGTCAGCAGCGCGGTGCGCGCGCTGGCCAGCATCAAGGATCCCGCGGCGGCGCGCGCGGTCCACACGGCGCTGCGCGCGGCCACAGGGGAGCAGCGCCGCGCCGTCGTCGAGGCGCTGGTGGCGGAGCGCGATCCGCGAGTCGTCCCGG
>JBKPSE010000201.1:0-7324 GCA_046765855.1 Acidobacteriota bacterium
GTGCCATCGGACGCCTTCACGCGGAACGGTTCCGGCCGGGTATAGCCTGGCGCGGTCGACGCCTGCCTCAGGCGCTTGATCAGCGTGCCGTCGGCGCGACACAGTTCGACGGTGTTCGCCTCCGTCAGGCTCGAATACGAGTCGATGAAGAAGTCGCCGGAAGATGAGAACCGCGGATCGTGCTGTCCGGGGGCCGAGGTCAGCGCCGTGAATCCCGTGCCATCGAGGGCGACCCGGTAGACGTGCCGGTCGTACGGGCGGGCCGAATCTCCGGATGCGGTCACGTCGATCTGCCGCCGCGCCGCATCGACGCGCACCACGCGATGAACCGGGAAGGAGCCCGAGGTCACCTGTTTCTTCAATACGCCGTCGTAGCCATAGTGGTAGACGTGACGCCAGCCGTCGCGCTCCGACATCCAGAGAAAGCCGCTGTCATCGGAAAGCGCAGTGACCTGCCACGGCCAATTCTCGGTGGTGAAGTCCAGCGCCCCGACAAACGTCGCCGGACGCTCGTCGTAGGCGAGGAGGCGCGTCGCGCCAGAAGGCGCGATCGCAAACAGGTCGAGGCGCTTGCCGGTGCGCGACAAGCGCATCACGATCGCTTCCGCGACCGTCGACCGCCAGCCGAGCATCCAGACGGTGGCATCGCGCGTGTCCAGTTGAACCGGCCGCGCGGCTCCCGCCGCCGGATCGACCATGTGCAGTTCATCGACCGGCAACGGCGTCCCCGTTTTCGGATAGGGCGCGTAGGTGACGCGTTCGATGGCGCTGCTGTAGTCCACGATCGGCACCTTGTGGGTCGCACGGTCGTCGCGGCGAATGGCGAGGAAGAACCGCCGATCGTGATTCCAGGCTCGCGGCGCGAGGCTCCACCCGTAGTCTTGCGCGCCCGACAATGTCAGGCGTGCCGCGCCAGCGTTGTCCGACACAATCAGATCGCGGCCGTTCGCGATGCGCGCCGTCCACGGCGCCGAGTTGGCGACTCCCGAGTCTGCGGGTCCAAAGCTGGCGAGTCCCAGGGGAAGGCCGGCGGGGGCAGGCCCCGGGCCGCCCGCCGCCGCGTCGTCTGCCTGAAGCTCCAGCACTCGCCCCGTCGACGCCTCGAGGATCGTCCAGGGTGCCTTTCCGGTTTGAGAGAAGGCAAGCCGATCTGCAGCCACCCACTTCGCGACGGGTTGCTGGCTGATGGCGAGTCCCACTCCGGCATCAAACGTTTCTGCGCGCTCCAGCGCGCGCGCCAGTTGCGGGGAGTCCTGTCCCTGCGCACTGGCAAGGGCAACCGAGCACAGAACCAGCAAGACGATGCGTAAGAACATCGCCTTACTTCCGCTCCAGCGGGATCTTCTGCGGCCCCTGCGGACCCTGCTGCTCCAGAACCGCACCGGTGACCTTTCCCTGCGCGTCGAGCTGGAACTCGAAGAAGGGTCCGCGCGGATCCTGGAAGCGCGTCTCTGAGCGAGCGAGCAGGGGCACCTCCGGATTGGAGCCCGGCTTCACGAACAGCCTCTCTCCCTCGCGGCGGATGATCACGGTGAATCCGGACGCCGACTTGTACTCACCGACGTAGCGCTCGATGACGGCCACCGGCAGCGCGATGCCTGGCGGCGGTGCGGGCGGTCCCGGCGGCGGCGGAGCCGGAGGGAGCCCATCGATCAACTCCGCCATCCGCTTCCGCGTCGCCTCGTTCGGCAGCGGGCCGATGCCGCCGCCGATGTCGTCGACCATGTGCGCTACCTTGGTCGTCCCCACACGGACCACGGTGACGGCCGGGTGGCTGACGACGTACTTGAGGAAGAACTGCGCCCAGGTTTTCGCGTCGAATTCGGCGGCCCACTCCGGAAGCGCCCTCGTGCCGGCGCGCCCGAAAAGGTTCGTGGTGCCGGCGCAACTGACTCCGCCAGCATTGCCGAGCGGGAAGAACGCCATCACGCCGATCTTTCGCTCCAGCGCGAGCGGCAGGATCTTCTCCTCCGCTTTGCGGCTGCCGACGTCGTAGTTGACGCCGACGAAGTCGATCGGCTCGTTGCGCATGATCGTCTCGACCTGGGGAAATAACTGGTCGGCGATCACCTGCACGCCGATATAGCGCACGCGCCCGGCCTTCTTCTCTTCCTTCAGTGGCGCCAGCCACGACACATCGTCCCTGGCCGGCAGCATGACCAGATCGATCTTGGGCACCTTGAGTCTCGTGAGCAGGGACTCGATGTGCGGTTTCACGAGGTCGGCCGTCGGCGCGGCGTTGCCAGGCGTACCCCGCGTCGACCAGAACAGCTTGTTCTGGATCCCGAGCTCGCTGGCAACGGTGATGTGAAACTGCTCGTTTGCCGGGTTGACGTGCATCGCGTCGAAGACTCTGCCGCCGTTGTCGGCGAACGCCTTGAGGACCTCCTTGAGCGCGGCGTGATCGGCGCACCCCGGGTGGTTGCTGAACGAGAGTCCGATGACCGGGAGCTTCTCACCGGAAGATGGAATGGCCCGCTGAATCAGCTGTCCGCTCGATTGTTGAAATGCGCGGAGCAGCTCCGGAGTGAGCGCCAGCGTCGCGCCGGCGGCGAGGGAGGCGCCAAGAAATTCACGACGTGAGAACATGCGATCTCTCCTGACTACTTGGTCTCGTCGAACATCTGATGGCGGACGGCCATGTCGGGCACACACTGGCACCTGAATGTTGGGAATCCTTGGCAGCGCGATAGCACTTTATTGGCGATAATCGTCCGGAATGACCGCTTCTGGGAACAAGTCGCGGCGAGCGCTAATCGTCGAAGACGAACCGTCGATCAGGGAGATCGTCCGGCTCCATCTATCGCTGGCGGGCGTCGAGACCGACGAGGTCGCGGATGGCCACGCCGCGTTGCATCGCCTGCGGACCGATCGGTTCGATCTCGTCGTGCTCGACGTCATGCTCCCTGGCGTGGACGGGGTCACCGTGTGCCGCGCGCTGCGGTCGGGCGGGCCGAATGAGCGAGCTGGCGTACTCATGCTGACGGCTCGCGACACCGAGCTGGAAAAGGTCATCGGCCTCGAAAGCGGCGCGGACGACTACCTGACCAAGCCCTTCGGCGTCCGCGAGTTCATGGCGCGGGTCACGGCTGTCCTCAGGCGCACGTCAGGCGCGCTGAGTGAGGCCGAGCCGATGCGCACGGGGATTGTGACGTCCGCGGATGTGACGCTCGATCCGGACCGGCGCCAGGCGCGCGTGCGCGGCAATCGCGTGGAACTGACGAAGCAGGAGTTCGACATCCTCTACCTGCTTGCTTCGCGGCGGGGGATCGTGTTCAGCCGGGCCGGGCTGATCGCGAAGGTCTGGGGCCGGGATACCTATGTCACCGAGCGCACGGTCGACTCCGTCGTCAGCAGATTGAGACGCAAGATCGAGCGGGACCCGAACGATCCGAAGATGATTCTGACGGCGTGGGGTGTCGGCTACAAGTTCGCGGACGTCTGACTCTTTTCACTCGTGCGCAACACTTCTGCGACATCCAGGGTGTGAAGTAACCGCGATGACGCCGCCCTCGCCTCGACTGTCGTGGTACCGCAGTTTTTACTGGCGGATCGCCATCGCGTTTGTCGCCTTCGTCGTGGTGGTGCTCATTACGCAGGGTGTCATCCTCCGCCGGACGCCGCGGCCGGCTCCCTTCGATGTGTTCCGGGCGCCTGTCCTGGCAGCGGAGGTGGCGGCGGATGTGGCGGATGTGTTGGGTCGCGCGCCGGGCGCCGATCTGAGTGCTCACCTCAAGTCTCGATATCCGCTGCCGGAAGCCGGGCAAGTCGGGTGGCCGGTGTTCGTCGCCTTGCGCGACGGAACCATCGTCTCGAGCACGGGCGGCCCGGTGCCTATGTGGATCCGGCTCACGGCGCAGTCCGCATTCGGCCAGCGGCGGCTCAAGTCCAGCGACGCCGTGCCCGCGATCGCCAGCGCTCCCGTGATCGTCGGCGACCGGCTGGCGGGTGTGGTGCTGGTGGGGGTGCGGCCACCGCCACCGCGGCCGAGCCTCGTTCCTCACGAAGTCGCCCAGCTCCTCTCGTTGCCGAGCACACTCCTCCTGATTGGGGCGGCCGTTCTCGTCGCCATCGTGATTTTCTATCCGGCGCGCCGACGGATCCGCGCCCTGGAATACGCCGCGCAACGCGTCGGCGAAGGCGATCTCAGTGCCAGGGCGCCGCAGGCGGGCGGGGACGAGATCGCTCGCGTGACCGCGGCGTTCAATCGTATGGCCGGGGAGCTGGAGGCACGCGACGCGGCGCTTCGCACCTCCGATGCGCTGCGCCGGCAGATGATGGCCGACGTCTCCCATGAACTGAAGACGCCGCTGACCGCGATGCGCGGATTCATCGAAACGCTGCGCATGCCCGAAGTGGCGCTCGACAGCGATCGCCGCAACCGCTATTTCGAAACGATCGATCGCGAAACCCGCCGGCTCGAGCGCATCGTCAAAGACCTGCTGGATCTCGCCCGCTACGAACACGGCAGCGTGATGCTGCAGCGGCGGCTCTTCGATATCGAGCGTCTGTTCGAGAACGTCGCCGGACGGCACGAACGTGAAGCGCAGACGAAGGGCGTCGCGATTCGCATTCACGTCGACGCACACGCGGACCAGGTCGTCGCCGATCCTGATCGCATCGAACAGGCGATCGAAAATCTCGTAGGCAACGCGCTTCGCCATACGCCTGCGGGTGGAACGATTACGCTGAGCGCGACGCAAGTCAACGGCGTCGCCACGCTGTCGGTCACCGACACGGGCGGCGGCATCTCACCGGAGCATCTGCCGCACGTCTTCGAGCGGTTCTACAAAGTGGACACCGCACGCGCGGCGGAAAGCACAGGCAGCGGGCTGGGATTGTCCATCACCAAAGCGATTGTCGAGCGCCACGGCGGAACGATCCGTGTGACGAGTCAACCTGGACAGACTACGTTCGCGGTCGTGTTACCGCAGCAGCAGTAGTTCGTGCTGGGCCCGCAGGATTCCTGCTCTCGCGTCGATAGCGCGCTGGAGGCACTCCTAACGCGCGCTTGAAGGCGCGATTGAATGCCGCTTCAGACTCGTAGCCGACAGCCGCCGCGATATCCGCTACGCCCTTCGGCGACGACGTCAACGCCTGGGCTGCCAGGCGCAATCGCCATCGGGTCAAGTACGCCATCGGCGGCTCCGCCAGGTAGCGGGTGAATCGCTCGACCAGCGACGATCGCGACAGGCCGACTTCCGCCGCGAGCGCCGCAATTGTCCAAGGGTGTTCCGGTCGCCTGTGAAGCAGCGCGAGACTCTTGCCCACCACCGGATCCTGCGCGCCCGCCAGCCACCCCGTTGTCTGATCGGGGAGGCCCGTCACGTATCGCCTCAGCGTCTCCACGAACAGCGCTTCCGACAGCTTCGCCAGCATCGCGTCGCTGCCCGCACGGCCCGAGACGGCCTCGTCCAGCAGATGCAGGATCGACTGCTCCAGCCACTGGCCCGAACGATCGGTTCTGACGTTCACCTTCAGGATGGGGGGCAAGCTCTCGAGAATCGGCCCGCAGAGAAGCGGGTCACAGGTCAGGTACCCACAGACGAACCGCGTCATCGCGCCGCCGCCACCGGCGTGCATCGGCGAAAGGTCTCCGCTCGCGATCCTCTGCAGCACCGCCGCGCTCTCAACCTGGTTGGTTCCGAATCCGCCGCTCAAATGGTGCGGATCGCCGTGCGGAAAGACGACGATGTCGCCTGGCGACAGCTCGATATCAGACGCGCCGTCTACGCAGGCTCGCGCCGTGCCATCGACGACGAAGTGATAGATCACGATGTGCGGCGCGCCGGGCGCCAGCGTCGGTGCCAGCACGCGACAATGGGGGGTCGAGAGCCGCCAAGGGGCTGAGAACTCCGCGCTGAAGAACATCGCGCCCTTCAACCGTACGCCGCTCAGCACCTCTGAGAACGCGTCCATCGATCTTTCGATCTGCCTCCGGACGCCGGGCAAACTTTCCTGGCGCTTCTGCAAAGCATTCTAGCCTCGCCGGACTGGCGGTCAAAAACTTCAACCGCCCGGGCATGGCCAGCCGGCGAGCGGCTCCGCAGAATTCCCGTGTGATATCGGAGGCTCCGCTGACCAAAGACTTTCCGTCGCGCGAGCGGTCCTCCGGGAAGCCCCGGCCATGAGCGCAAGACACATCATCGACGCCCTCGAGCGCGAGGCGCACCTCGTCGTTCCACTCCTGTTCGCCACCTTGTTCGTGGCGGTGCCGGCGTCGGCGCAGCCGCTTTCGCTGGCTGACGCGATCGCGCGCGCCAAGGCGCACAACCCCGACGTCAGCTCGGCAGCGGCGACCGAGCGTGAAGCGGCCGAGCGCGCCATACAGGCTCGGAGCGGCTACTTTCCGAAGGTAGACCTCGTGGAGTCCTGGCAGCGCGGCAACGACCCGGCGTTCGTGTTCAGTTCGCTTCTTGCCCAGCGGCGGTTCACCGCGGCCGACTTCACCCTCGATGCGCTGACTCACCCCGCTGCCACCGACAACTTCCGGACGGCGTTCTCGGTTGAGCAGCCGCTATTCGATCGCACCACTTCGGCGAACGTCCGAGCCGCATCGATCGCTCGCGACATGGCGGCGACCGGCAGGCAGCTCGTCGAGCAGGATCTGACTTCGGCGGTGACTGACGCCTTTGGCCGCGTGCTCATCGCGGCCGCGACTGCTCGTTCGGCGGCGGCCACAGTCGAGAGCGCCCGGGCCGACCGTGAGCTGGCCGGCCACCGGCGCGCGGCCGGCCGGGTCACCGACGCGGATGTTCTGCAGCTGGACGTGTATCTGGCGCGCACGCTCGAACAGCAAGTCCAGGCGACGTCGGACGAACGGATCGCGCGCGCCCGGCTGAATCAGTTGATCGGCGAACCCTTGAGCGCGACGTTCTCGCTCGATCTCACGCTACCCGCATTCGACATCGACATTACCGATTCGGCTCGCCTTGAAGACGACGCCGTGAAGCACCGGCCGGAAGTCGCGCTCGCCGTGCAGCAGGAACAATTGGCCGTGGCCACGGCAGATGCGGCGAAGGCAGCGTTTCTGCCGCAAATGGCGATACACGGCGCGTGGGAACTGAACGGCGCCGCCTGGAGCTCGCGATCGTCGAGCTGGGTGGCTGGTGCCACCGTCCGCATAAACCTATTTCATGGTCTCGCCGACAAGGCACGGGTCGCTGAAGCGCGCGAGCAGGCGACGCGTCGGGCGGGCGAAAGGGGCAAAGCCGAGACCATGGCGCGGCTCGACGTGCGGATCGCGATCGCCCGGCTCGAGGCCGCGCGGGCGAGCGAAGCGGTTGGCCGGGCCGCCGCCGATCGCGCGCGAGAGAGCCGCCGC
>JBKPSE010000202.1:0-3423 GCA_046765855.1 Acidobacteriota bacterium
GAACGAGGCGACGTTTGGATACGTGCGTCAGGACGGGCACGCCAGCGATCCGACGCCGGATGCGCCGACCATTGCTATCGGCAACGGCGTTCCCGGATTCGGAGTCGAGTTCTGGCACCCTATCGAGTTCACTCAGATCAACCTGCAGTTCAAGGACACGATCACGCTGACCCGCGGCACGCATTCATTCCGGACCGGCGGTGAGGCGCGCCTCGGCAACGACGGCGCGACGCTGCACCACTGGGAGCGGCCGAACTACACCTTCCAGAGCGTCCTCGATTTCATCGATGACGAGCCGTTCTCGCAGACGCAGGCGGTCGATCCAGCGACAGGGCAATCGACCACCGCATACGGCAAATACCTGACCAACGAGTTCGGCGCCTTCATCCAGGACAACTGGAAACCGAGACCTAACCTGACCCTCAACCTCGGCGTCCGCTACGACAATTTTGGCAACCCGCGCAAGGACGCCATCCCGTTCAACGGCATCATTCTCGGATCGGGGTCGACGATTGAGGAGCAGATCGCGACGGCGAAGGTCGGCAGGGTCGATCAACTCTACAAGACCGACTGGAACAACTTCAGTCCCCGCCTCGGCGTGACCTGGGATCCCACCAGCAGCGGCACGACAGTCTTGCGCGCCGGCGGCGGCATCTCTTACAACCGGCTGAACAACACGACCTTCAGCGACGAGCGGCTCAACCCGCCGCAGTTCGCGCAGGCGGTGGCCACGATCCAGAACAAGGTTCCGATCGTGTATTCACTGGGACCGAACTACGCGGCCAACCCGGCGCTCGGACGCGGCCTCGACGCGAACGGCGGGATCCTCGGCGCGCGGGTTGCGCTGCGCGTGATCGATCCGAACATTCAATCGCCCAAGTACTACAACTGGTTCGCGGGCGTTCAGCGGCAGCTGCCGTGGAGGTTCGTCGCCGAGGCGAGCTACAACGGGTCGGCCGGCCGCAACCTGACCAAGGCCGACGGCCCGACGTCGGAAGACTACAACCGCTTCGCCGGCGATCTGCTCGACGGTGTCCGCAACCGGCTGAATCCGAGCTTCGACTCGGTGGATTTCAACCGCAGCGTTTCGCGGTCGAACTACGAAGGCATGTCGCTGCAGGTGCAGCGCCGCTACTCGAATGGCTGGGCGTTCCAGACCGTGTACACCTACGGCGTGTCGAAGGACCTGCCCGCGGTGGCCACAGAAGTAACGCAGCCTGATCTCGATTACGGCTATGCGGGCAACGACGTGCGCCACCGCGTCGCGATGAATTTCATTTTCGAAGTGCCGTTCCGATCGAGCAACGCCGTTGTCGACGCGCTGCTGGGCGGCTGGCAGCTGAACGGGCTCGGGATCATGCAGTCAGGATCGCCGTTCAGTGTGACTTGCAATCAGGCCTATCCGCGCTGCGACTTCAATGCGGATGGGACGACGAACGATCGCGTCGACCTGCCGTCGTTCGGCACCGACTTCGGTTCCCCGTCGAAGGCGGAGTGGCTTGCCGGTGTATTTACCGGGACCGACTTTCCGAATCCGGCAGCGGGAAGCGTGGCGAATCAGCCGCGCAACGCGTTCCGCGGCCCGGGCTACAAGAACTTCGACATCTCGCTCTTCAAGAACTTCGGCGTGCCCGGCACGAACGGCGTTCGCGGCGCGAAGCTGCAGATTCGACTGGAGGCCTTCAACTTCGCGAATTGGGTCAATCTGGGCAACCCGAACAGCTCGGTGACCGGCGGCACGTTCGGCCGCGTTACCGGCACGCGCGGAAATCCGCGCACGCTTCAACTCGGAGTGAAGTACATCTTCTGACCGATCGCGGTGAGCGATAGCCGATATGCCTTCGGCTGTCGCTCGTCCGTGATCGGACGGGCACGATGGTGTTGCGACAGCCGGACCTCAGCGTCCGGTCGTCTTTCGGTCTGGATCGCACTAATGGGAGGCGACGGTATGAAACAGCGGCATGTGGGCGCGCGACTGTGGCGCAGCCTGTTCGGATGTCTTCTGGTCTGTCTCTGCCTGGTGCCCGCAGCGTGGGCACAGCAGACAGGCGGTGCGGTCAGCGTCATCGTCGTGGACAGCACCGGCGCGCCCGTGCCCGGGGCGACTTTGAGCCTGACCGACCTCGCCACCAACGATACCCGCACGGCCGTCTCCCAGGAGGCGGGCAACTACACCTTTGTGAACCTCAATTTCGGCTCGTACAAGCTGACCGTGTCTCTGCAAGGCTTCACGACGCAGAGCTACGACGTGCTGGTGCAGTCCGCCCGCACCACGGATGTGAAGGCCACCTTGAAGGTCGGCGGCGTGGCGGAAACCGTCGAAGTGTCGGGCGGCGCGGCGCCGCTGGTGGAGACCTCGACCAACGCGATCAACACGACCATCGACCTCAAACAGATCGAAGATCTGCCGCTGGCCGGCCGCAACATCGCGCAACTGTCGCAGTTGACCGCCGGCTACAACGGCACCTGGAACGGATTGCCGTCGTTTGCGCAGAGCAACTCCGTGGACGGCACCATCGGCAACACCAACCGCTGGCGCTATCAGACGCTCAACAGCGCGCAGAACACCGCGATCACACCGCGTCTGGAGAACATCGCGGAAATGGTGGTCAGTTCCGATCAGATCGACATGAACCAGGGCTTCGGCAGTTCCAGCATGACGATCACCTACATCACGCGCCGAGGCACCAACAGCTTCAATGGCCGGCTGTATGAGGGCTTCCGCGCTGAATTCCTGGACGCCAACAACTGGGGCAGCTCGGTGAAGCCGAAGTACCACCAGAACGATTTCGGCGCCAGTGCCGGCGGCCCCATTTTCAGGGACAAGTTGTTCTTCTTTGCCAGCATGGGCGCGCTGGATATCCCCGGCGGCGCTCGCCGGACCCAGACCTTCCTCTCCGACGCCGCGAAGCAGGGTGTCTTCACGTATGCCAACGGCGCCCAGGCCAACCTGTTCAGCATCTTTGCCGCCGCCAACGCCGCCAACGGCACCAGCTTCCCCGCGTCCGCATCGCAGATCAACGCGATGACGAGTGCGCGCATCGCGGAAGTCGACAAGTATCGGCAGAATGCCGGCGTCCTGTCATCGCCGGAGCAGCAGCCGACCGATCCGAATCTGCGCCAGTGGGAGTGGGAGCGCCCGAATTCGCGGCGGACCTACTTCCCGACGTTCCGGGTGGACTCCAACCTGTCGCAGAACTGGCGGCTGAACGTGTCGTACAACCAGACGAAGTTCAATTCGCCCCACGGCAACGCTGACCACTGGCCAGGCGATGGCCGCGGCGCGGCGAACATCAGCAACAATGCGAGCACGTCGGTCGGCCTGCAAACCATTCTGTCACCGAGTCTGATCAACGACTTCAAGGGCGGGTGGCTGTACACCGCCCAGTCGTTTGGCATCAACGGATCCGACGGCTTTTATAC
>JBKPSE010000203.1:0-2719 GCA_046765855.1 Acidobacteriota bacterium
AGGTCAGCGATGACGAGCTGCTGTCGGACGGACCGTCGTACACCGCGGACACGCTCGATCGCCAACATGCGAAAGGCATCGCCGCGTCGCAGATCTTCTTCATTACCGGCGCCGACGCCTTTGCGGAAATTGCCACATGGAAGCGTTATCCCGCGGTCCTCGACCTGGCGAATTTCGTCGTCGTATCGAGGCCGGGACATGCGATTGCCGCCCTTCCTGAAAAGGTGCCGGAGTTCGCGTCGCGAATGCGTCAGGTGGACGGCCGCGGCCGCGCGGATTCCCGTCCGTTGATTTACCTGCTGCAGGCGCCGACGCCGGACGTTTCCTCCACCGGTGTACGCGAGCGTCTGCGGCGGGGCGATCCGGTCTCGGGCCTCGTGCCGCCGCTCGTCGAAGCGCACATTCTCAACCATCGGTTATACCGGGCAGACCAGTTGCATGGCGAAAACAGAAAAGAAGCGACCTGCTAGTCCGAAGAAGCCCGGCGAGGACGGCCGCGGCAAGAAGCTGACCGGTGAAATCGCCAAAGCGGTGAAAGCCGCGCTCGACAAGAAGGCGATCGACGTCGTCGTGCTCGATCTGCGCCACACGCCGGCGTTCACTGATTTCTTCTTGCTGTGTTCGGGCCAGAACACGCGCCAGGTGCACGCGATTGCCGATTCGATCGAAGAAGCGTTGCGCGCGGCCAAGGTGCGGCCCAACCACGTGGAAGGCTACGACAGGGGCGAGTGGGTGCTGATGGACTTCTTCACGTTCATCGTCCATGTTTTTACGCCGCAGACGCGCGACTTCTATTCTCTCGAACGGCTCTGGGGAGACGCCGAGCGCATCGACATCGCCGACGAGCCTCGGAAGAAGGAAGCATGATCAAAGACGCGGGACAGATTTCCGCATTCCTTCTTCCGTTCTCGGTGTTCTAGACGGCCTCGTCGCGGTTCTCCTCGCGCCCGTTTGCGCCGCGTGCCGGACGCCGCTCGATGAGCCCACCGCGGGTGCGGTCTGCGGCCGCTGCTGGAGCGCGATCGCGCCGCTCGCGCCGCTCGGCTGCGTTTCCCTGCCTCCGCACATCGCGCTGGCCACCGCCATCGGTCCATACCAAGGAACGCTTCGCGCGATCGTTCACGCGTTGAAGTACGACCAGCGCTCGAGCATTGCCAGCGGACTGGCCGGGCACATGCGCGCAGCCGGAGCTGAAGTCCTCGACGGCGCCGACGCCGTCGTGCCTGTTCCTCTGCATCGCGCGCGCGAGCGGAAGCGGGGGTTCAACCAGGCGCGCGAGCTGGCGCGGCATCTCGACGTGCCGCTCTTCGACGCGCTGATGCGGATTCGCAGAACCGCGGCGCAAGCTGACTTGCCGGGGAACAGACGCACAGCGAACGTGACCGGCGCGTTCGCGCTGTGCAAGGGCGTTGTGGTGGACGATTTGGTTCTCGTCCTCGTGGACGATGTGACGACGACGGGTGCGACGTTGAACGCGTGTGCGGCGGCGCTGATGGCCGGGGGCGCGAAGGAAGTGCGCGCGATCACTGCGGCGCGGGCGGCGTTGCGAACAAGCGTCGCGAGCGAGCCTGCAGGCAGTTCGAGCGCGTGAGACCTCGGCTTACAGGAATCGCGCGACGACTGCGGACACGTCGGCCGCGACGGCGTCCTTCGCGCGCTCGCCGTCAAGGCGCAGCCAGTCTGCCGCCTGCGCCTGTCGCCAGTAGCTCTCGCGCACGCGCGACAGCAGCGCGAGATCGCGCTCGTACTTGTCGCGATTCGTGGTCTTTCGTCCCGCGGCGGTTTCCGGCCCAATGTCGAGCAGGATGGTGAGAACCGGCTGTGGAAGATGCTTCTGGATCTCGCGCAGCCAGGCGCCGTCGAGCCCCTGCGCTTCGCCGTAGGCGATGCTCGAAGCCAGGTACCGATCGCAAATCACGACCGTGCCCCCGGCGAGCAGCTTCTCGATGTGCGGCTTCTTCTCGTAGCGATTCGCGACGTAGAGCAGCTGCATGACGTCCGGGCCGTAATCGCGGCCGCCGTGGAGTCCTTCGTCGATCTCCTGTCCGATCGGCGTTTCGTACGATGGAAAATCCAGCAGTACGGCAGCGCGCCCGTGCAGCTCGATTTCTTCTTTGAGCCGCTCGGCCTGCGTCTGTTTGCCGCTCTGGTCCAGGCCCTCGAAGGCGATCAGGAGACCGCGCTGAGCCTTTGGGGTGGCCGTCAATTCCGCAACTCCGCAACTCCCGACGCCCAATCAACACCCAACTTCCAACGTCCAGAACACCCCAGGCAGTAACACCACTCCAGTTGCTTTTCCAATCCCGCGAGTTTTGAACGTTGGGAGTTGGGCATTATTTGGGAGTTGTGGAGTTGTGGCGTTGTGGCGTTGTGGAATTGTGGAGTTGTGGAGTTGTGGAGTTGTGAATGACTCCTCACCTTACATCTCCAGGGCGAGCACATCATCCAGCTTCTGGCGCCGCCGGATCAAGCGCGCCGCGCCTTGCTCGACCATCACTTCCGCCGGCAGCAGACGACGGTTGTAGTTCGATGCCATCACCGACCCGTACGCGCCTGTGTCGAGCACGGCGAAGAGATCGCCGACCTCGGGCCGTGGCATCGTTCGATCTTTGCCCAGCGTGTCGCTGCTCTCACAGAGAGGGCCGACGATGTGCAGTGGCGCGGCGGCCGCCTGGCGCGGCTGCACCGGCTCGATCCGGTGATACGCGTCGTACATCAT
>JBKPSE010000204.1:0-11308 GCA_046765855.1 Acidobacteriota bacterium
CACCGAGCTGCGCGTGATCGAGGAGTCCGCGGCGGCTCCAGAGTCGCGCGTCCGCCTGACGCTGGCGCAGGCGGTCCTCAAAGGCGAGAAGATGGACGACGTCGTCCGCGATGCGACGATGATGGGTGTCGCGGCGATCGAGCCGATCGTGACCGAGCACACTGCGGCGCACATGAAGGTCGGCGGAGCGCCCGAACGCTGGCGCCGCATTGCCATCGCGTCCGCGAAGCAATGCCGCCGCGCCGTCCTGCCGGCCATCGGCACGGGCGTCCCCTTCAGCGACTGGCTCGTTTCAGACCAGTCCTCGTTGAAAATTCTGCTCACCGAGCCGTCCGCTGGCGTCGCCGAAAAACGGGGACAGGTCCAGTTTCCGGGTTTCGGAAAACCGGGACAGGTCCCGTTTTCGGCCTCGCTCCTCGTTGGGCCGGAGGGTGGGTGGAGCGCGGCGGAGATCGCTTCGGCCATGAAGGCCGGCTACGAACCGATCACGCTCGGACGGCGCACACTCCGCGCCGATGCGGTCCCGACCGTCGCGCTCGCCGTGCTGCAGTTCGTGTTCGGCGACCTGTAATCGCCAGGCTTAGGGCTGACTGTGGCTCGCGCCGGCTGATGGTCACGTCAGCGCAGACCGCTGACCTTACGCCTTGAGGCATATTGCAGCCCAATCGCCCTCGACCTTCGAGTCGACGACGGCCAGGCCGCCGAACGCCATCTGAATCACGGCCGCGTCCTGCGGCGAGAACCCACTCAGAATCAGATAGCCCCCCTCGACGACGAGTCCGCGCAACTCGGCCGCAAGGCGGACGAGGACGGCGCCGGTGAGATTCGCCAGCACGACATCCGCGCGCTGGATGCTCAGCGTGCCGAGATCGTCACGGATGATGTCAATCGAGGGGGCGGCGCCATTGCGGGCGACATTCTCACGCGCGTTCTCCAGTGCATCGGGATCGCTGTCGATCGCCACGACGTCGCTCGCGCCGAGCTTCCATGCGGCGAGCGCCAGAACGCCCGACCCGGTGCCGACATCCAGCACCCGCGCGCCGCGCAGCTCGAGACGCTGCAGCATCCGCAGACACAGACGGGTGGTCGCATGATGGCCAGTGCCGAAGCCGGTGGACGGCTCGATGATGATGACCGGAGTCGATCCTGTGCGAGGGACGTCCCACGGAGGGGCCACGATCAACCCGCCTGCCTGGATGGCGCGAAGGTTCTCCTGAGATCGGCGGGCCCAGTCCTCATCCGGCACATCGATCGACGCGACCCGCACGCCGCGAAGCCTCGCAAGCGCCGCGCGCGCGGCATCGCGCGACGAGGCGGACCGAAAGAACACGCGCCAGCTTGCGGCCGCGTCGTCTTCGTGAATCGCGGCCGGTTCGTAGTCGTCGAGAAGTGCGTAGAGCCGGTCGGGAAGGGAAGTATCGTCGGCCGCGAGCCCGATTTCGAGGGCCGGATACTCAGCCAAAAATATCCTTCACCTTCTCGAAGAACGGCTTGTCGGCGCCATCGCCATCCGCGGCGTCGACCTTCTCGTCCGGCAGCGTCCTGGCCAGTTCCTCGAGCAGATGCTTCTGTTCCTTGGTGAGTTTTTTCGGGACGGCAACCTTGGCGATCGCATAGAGATCGCCATGCCCGCGGCCCGAGACGTTGGGCATGCCCTTGCCGCGCAGCTTGAAGCGGGTGCCGGGCTGCGTGCCCGCCGCAACCTTGATCTCTTCATGCCCTGCCATCGTCGGCACGCGCACGTCGCCGCCGAGCGCCAGCGTCGGGAACGAGATCGGGATCTCGCAATACAGGTCGTCCCCTTCGCGCTGAAACAATGGATGGTCCTGCACGTGGACGACGACGTACAGATCTCCTGGAGGACCCCCGGCGCTGCCGTGCTCGCCTTCACCATAAAGACGCAGCCGCTGTCCCGTCGCAATGCCGGCGGGGATCTTCGCGGTGATCTTGCGCTCGCGGCCGACCCGTCCCGCGCCGCGGCAGGCCTGGCACGGCTTCGCGATCACGCGGCCGGTGCCGCGGCAGGTCGGGCACGGACGCGCGACGGTGAGGAACCCCTGCTGAAAGCGCTGCTGACCGGTGCCGCGGCAATGGCCGCACACTTCAGGATGGGTGCCTGGCGCCGCGCCGCTGCCCGAACAGGTCTCGCAGGTTTCCTCGCGCGGAATCTGGATCGGCGTCTCGGTGCCGGTGTAGGACTCTTCGAACGAGATCTCGAGGTCGTAGCGGAGATCGGCGCCGCGCTGCGGACCTCCGCGGCGGCGTCGGCCGCCGAACATGTCGCCGAAGCCGAACAGATCGCCGAGGTTGCCGAAGATGTCTTCGAAGCCGGCGAACGTGCTCGGATCGAAACCGCCCGCGCCGGCGCCGCTGACGCCCGCATGGCCGTAGCGATCGTAGAGCGATCGCTTCTCCGGATCCGAGACGATGGCGTAGGCCTCGGCCGCCTCTTTGAAGGCTTCCTCCGCCTTCTTATCGCCGGGATTGCGATCCGGATGGAATTTGAGCGCCAGCTTGCGGTAGGCGCTCTTGATCTGCTGGTCCGTCGCGTCCCGACCGACGCCGAGGATCTCGTAGTAGTCCCGCTTGCTCACCCTTTAGCCACCTTGACCATCGCGGGGCGCAGCAGCCGGTCGCCGAGCATGTAGCCACGCGTGAATTCTTCGATCACTTCGTTGTCGCGCCGCCCTTCGGCGGGCTCGTGCGCTACCGCCATGTGGTAGTGGGGATCGAAATCCGCGCCGAGCGCCTCGATCGGCGTCACGCCGCGCTTGCGCAGCGTGTCGAGCAGCTGCTTGTGGATCATCTCGACGCCGCGCAGGATGGGTGCGGCGGCCTCATCTTCCGCATCCGCCGCCTTCATCGCGCGCTCGAGATCGTCGATCAGCGGGAGGAGATCCTTGATCAGATCCGCCGCCGCCGCCTCGGAGAGCTGCAGCCGCTCGCGATCGGTGCGCTTGCGGTAATTGTCGAACTCCGCCGTCTTGCGCAACAGCCGATCGTAGTAATCGTCGCGCTCTTTCTGGACCTGCGCGAGGTCGCCCGCAGGCTGTTCCTGCTCCTGCTCCATCGCCGCGGCCGACGTGTCCGTTGTGTTCGTACGTTCGTCTTCCATGGTGCAACCGCAGTCAGAACCGCTGACTGCCAGAACTGTTCATTGCCAAGTGCGAATTGCTGATCGCTAACTGTTATCGAAGACTCTGTTGATCGTCCGCGACAGGCTGTCGACGACATTGATCGCGCGCGAATACCGCATCCGCGTCGGACCGATGATGCCGACCGCGCCGGTGCGCTTGCCGTCGGTGTAGGTGGAGGTCACGACGCTGAAGTTCTGCAAGTCGGGGTCCTGGTGCTCCGATCCGATGTAGACGGTGAGACCGTTGCCGTCCATGCACGCGTCGATCAGTTTCACCAACCGCGATTTCTCTTCCATCATGCGCATCAGCGTGCGCATCGTCGCCAGCGTTGTCTCCGGATCGTGGCCGACCGCCATCTCGAGCAGCAGCGCTGTCCCCTGAATATAGACGGACGGGGCGCGCTCCAGTCCTTCGAAGGTCGAGCTCGCCAGCCGGAGCGCCAGCGCCTGCAGCTGATCGTAGAGGGTGCGATCCTCGCCGAGCCGATCGACGACGGCCTGGCGGATCTCGGTCAGCGAATGACCCTTGAACTCGGAATTGAGGAAGTTCGCCGCCTGCTGCAGATCCGCAGGGGAGAACGCCTCGTGCGGCTGGATGACGCGGTGCGAGATGTGCCCGCCGGTCGAGACGAGAACGACCAGCACGCGGTCGCCGTCCAGCGGCACGAAATCGAGATGCTCGAAGCTGGTTTCGGTCGCCGGCACCATCGCGAATCCCACCTGATGAGAGGCGCGCGAAATCTCCTGCGAGGCATGCGACATCATGTCCTCGACGGTTCCTGCCCGGCGCAGCCGTTCTTCGACATCCGGCGCGTGGCGAGCGGCGCGCCGCTCCGACAGCAGTTGATCGACGTAGGCTCGATAGCCCATGTCGGTCGGCACGCGCCCGGCAGACGTGTGTGGCTGCCGCACGTAGCCGAGCTCCTCGAGGTGCGCCATCACGTTGCGCAGAGTCGCCGACGACACGCCGAAGCCGCGGCTGGCCAGCCACAGAGAGGAAATCGGTTCTCCATGGTCGATATACGCCTGAACCAGCGCGCTCAGGATCCGTCTATCTCGTTCCGGTAATTCAGGTTGACGGGCCATGGTTAGCAGTCGCTCAATGCGATTGCTAAATTATACACCGAGCGCGCCTCGCCGAGGCTCAGCGGACCCCGGCGCGCGCCGCGATGGTGGCCGCCGCGGCCTTCGCCTCGGCAGTAATCCCGGCAACATCGTGATGAACGAGGGAAAAGCCGTCGACCAGGATCTCGCCGTCGACCATGCTCAACTGTACGTCCGTGCCCCTCGTCGCATAGACGAGGGTCGACCACGGATCGGCATCCGGAGCCTGATGCGCGCGTCCCCTATTGATAAGGATCAGGTCGGCGCGTTTGCCCGCCTCGATCGATCCGATCTCGTGCTGCAGCCCCAGCGCTCTGGCGCCTTCACGCGTTGCCATCCACACCGCGTCGCGCGCGGTGAGCGCGCCAGGCTGCCGGCGCACGGCCTGGAGCGTTGCCGCGAGCCGCATCTCTTCGAACATGTCGAGGCGGTTGTTGCACGCCGCGCCATCCGCGCCGAGTGAGACCGAGATGCCGCGAGCGCGCATCTCTGTCACCGGGGCCAGCCCCGAACCCAACTTCAGATTCGAGCTGGGGCAGTGCATGACCTTCACGTCGCGCTCGGCGAGCATCGCCTGTTCGGTGTCCGTGACCCAGACGCAATGCGCGGTGCAGAGATGCGGCGTCGCCAGCCCTGTGTCGGCGAGATACTCGAGATTGCTGAAGCCGCCCGAGAGGCGCCGCACGACTTCAACCTCCTCGCGGTTCTCGGACGCGTGGGTGTGAACGAGGACGCTGTCTCGCGCCGAGAGGTGCGCCACCGCTTCGAGCAGTTCGCGCGAGCACGAGACCGCGAATCGCGGCGCGAACGCCGCCCGCAGCCGTCCGTTTGCCCGGCCGTCCCAGCGCTGTCGCAGCGCGACGCTCTCGTCGATCGACGCGCGCGTCTGCTCCTGCAGGCGGCGAGGAACCTCGTCGTCCGAGTCCATCATGCACTTGCCGACGACCGCGCGCAGGCCCATGTCCTCGAGCGCTTCGAACACGACATCGGTGTCGTGCACCGTCTCCATCGTCAGCGCCGTGGTCGTACCGGTCAGGAGCAGTTCGGCTGCCGCAAGGCGCGTCGACGCGCGCAAGGTCGACGGCGTGTGTGCGGCCTCCATCGGCCAGACGCGCCGGCGCAGCCACTCGAGCAGCGGCATGTCGTCCGCGTAGCCGCGGAACAGGGTCTGGCAGAGATGGACGTGCGTCTGGATGAACCCTGGCAGCAGATATCCGCCGCCCGCGTCGACGATCCTGTCGTGCGCCTCCGGCGGTTCCGGACCGATCGACACGATTCTGCCGTCGCGCACGGAGACCGATCCCTCGACGATGTCCATCGCATCGTTCATCGTCAGGATGGTGGCGTTTCTGATCAGCGTGCTGATTGCTGTCCCCGATGCCATTTCATCGAGAGCGATGACGCATCTTTGCCGTGGCGGACGGCGATCAGTTCGGCGAGGATGCTGACGGCGATTTCGGCCGGCGTGATTGCGCCGATGTCCAGGCCGATGGGCGCGTTGACGCGGCGCAGGCACTCGACCGGCATGCCCTCGGCTTCGAGCGCATCGAAGATGCGTGCGACTTTGGCCCGGCTGCCGATTAACCCCAGGTAGCGGAGATCGCGCGCGGCCAGCGCGCGAAGCGCCTCGAAGTCGTGCGTGTGGCCGCGCGTCACGACCACGGCGTAGGCCGTGGGCGGTAGGTCGGCGCGATGCAGCCAGACGCCGATATCGTCCACTTCGATCTTCTCGGCGTCGGGGAAACGCTCGGTATTGGCGAACTTCTCCCTGTCGTCGATCACGTGGATCCGGAAGCCGGCTTCGGCAGCCATCCTTGCCAGGTGCCAGCCGACGTGTCCGGCGCCGACAATGTAGAGGGGCGGCGCGGGCGCGATGGGATCGATATAGACCTCCATCTGGCCGCCGCAGATCAGTCCGGATTCCTGGACGAAGTCGTCGTTGAGATCGAAGGACACCAGGGCGGGCCTGCCGGAGGCGATGGCTTCGCGGGCGCGGCCGATCGCTTCGTTTTCGTAGCAGCCGCCGCCAATCGTGCCGACAATGCGGCCGTCGGCGAAGACGAGCATCTTGGCGCCGGCGCGCTGCGGCGTCGATCCGTTCGAACGTACGATCGTCACCAGCGCCGCGGGCTCGCCCCGTTGCAGCGCCGCCGCGGCCGCCGGAAGGACCTCTTCGTTCATCACTCCGCTCGGTTAGGCGGCTTCATCGCTCCCCAGCGTGGGGCGCGCTCGCGCGGCGCGGCAGGCGCATCAGATCAGAACCTCGATCTTCGACTTCTTCTTCAGACCCTGGATGAAGGTGTCGGCGTGCGTCTGCTTCTTCTGGTTCGCGAGGAAGTCCTTGATGCGGGGTTCCGCTTCCTCGAACGAAACCGTGCGCCCCGGTTTGTGATCGACCACCTTGATGATGTGGTAGCCGAACTGCGTCGTGACCACATCGCTGATCTGACCCGGCTTCAGTTCGAATGCCACCTTTTCGAACGCGGGCACCATCGAACCCTTGGCAAAGTAGTTCAGGTCGCCCCCCTGCGCGGCGCTGCCGTCCTGTGAATGTTCCTGCGCCAGCTTGGCGAAGTCCTTTCCCGAGCGCGCTTCCTTCAATACCGCGTCAATCTCGGCCCGGGCCTTCTGTCGCGTCGCGGCGTCGGCCTTCTCGTCCACGCGCACGAGGATGTGACTGGCGCGGACCTGTTCTTCCTGTTTGAACTGGTCGGGATTCTTGTCGTAGAAATCCTTCGCGTCGGCGTCGCTCGGGCCCGGGACCGTCGCCACTTCGGTATCCATCAACTTGGTCACGCTCAGATCGACGCGCGCCTCCCGGCGCAGCGTGTCGACCGTCATGTTGCGATCCTTGAGCGCCTTGTCGAAGGCTTCCTGAGTGGGGAACTGTCCTTTCAACTGCGCCATCTTGGCGTCGATCTCCGACTCCTCGATCTTGATGCCGCGCGTCTTGCTCTCTTGCGCGAGCAGCGTGTAGGTGATCATCTGATCGAGTGCGCCGCGGATGATCTCGTCGCGGCGGTCGGCAGGGATAGGTTGTCCGGCGCGCCCCTCGATGGTCTTGAGCATCCGCTCGAAGTCCACTTTCTTGACGTCCTCCCCGTTGACGCGCGCGACGACTTCGGGCAGCTGCGCTGGCACGGGCTTGGCGGGCGCCGCCGGAGCGCCCGGCTGCGCCGCCGCCGGCGTACCGGAGCCCTGAGGTGTCGCGGCGCTCTGCGCCTGCGCGGCAGGACCCTTGCGGCACGCGCCGCCCGAAAGTGCGATGGCGAAAACACAGACGAAGACCTTGAACTTCATAGACCTCATTGGTTGGGGAACGGATAATTTTAGCATCTCGGATCCCCTGGACTGACGCCGGAGCTACTCAACGATCCAAATCAGCAAAAGGGATGAACTCGTACTCCAGGTAGCTGGCGCCTTCAGGCGGCAGATCTCTGCCTTTCAGCGGGAGTCAATAATGCTCGTGGCAGATTTCCGTCGGCTCGGTTCCGGCGAGAAATGCCTCCTTGAAGATTCTGAGGCAATCCGGACCGGCAAGCTTTCCCGTGTCCTTGTCGATGTCGACGAAGACGATGCCCGGAGGCACGTCGAATGCGGCGTTCTGATGGCCGGCAAGGGCGCGACTCATGAAGCTCGTCCAGATGGGCAGCGCCGCCTGCGCACCGCTGAGGCCGAGCGCCTGGTTATCGTCGAGGCCAACCCAAACGACCGTCAACAGCTCCGGCGTGAAGCCGACGAACCAGGCGTCGCGCAGATCGTTCGTCGTCCCGGTTTTGCCGGCGCCGTCCAGCGTAAAGCCGTTGCCGCGGGCACTCGCGGCCGTGCCCTCGTTCAGCACGCTGCGCATCATGTTGGTGACGAGAAACGTCGTCTCTTTGTGCGCGACCGTTTTCCCCGGCGGAAGCTCGATCGGCACCGTCTTGCCTTCGTCGATGATGCGGGCGAGGCCGCGCAGCTGCCTGATCTCCCCCCCATTCGGAAACACCGTGTAGGCCGTGGCGATCTCGAATGGGGAGGCCTCGAACACGCCTAACGCAATCGAGGGATATCCCTTCGGCGGCGTTCCGATGCCGAAGCGCCTCCAGACCGCCGCCACGTTGTCGAAACCCGTGGACTCGGCGACCTTGATCGTCGCGATGTTGCGCGAATGCGCGAGCGCGCGGCGCAGGGTGATCGGCCCGTCGTACTCGCCGTCGTAATTGCGCGGCTCCCAGGTCTGGTTGTTGAACGTGAACGTCATCGGCTCGTCGACGACGACGGTCGCGGGGGTGATGTCGGTGCGTCCGTCTTCCTGCGCCTTTTCGAACGCGGCGAGGTAGACGAACGGCTTGAAGACCGAACCTGGCTGGCGTTTCGATGTGACCGCGCGGTTGTATTGCGACTGGTTGTAGGAACGTCCGCCAACCATCGCCAGGATCTCGCCGGTCCGCGGATCGATGGCGATCAACGCGGCCTGTGGAAAACGCGGCCGGCGTTTCGACAGCATGCCGTCGACTCGAGTCAACCCCTCTCGAACGGCGTCCTGCGCGATACGCTGCAGGTGCAGATCGAGCGTGGTGTAGACGTCGACCGGTCCGGTCGCCTTGGTCCGCTCCGACAGCTCCTGCTGGAGATAGTCGACGAAATAGGGCGCTTCAGACTCGAGCGCGCGGGCGACGACTTGAACGGGCTCGCGCGAGCTGCGATCCGCGGCATCCTGGCTGATGAAGCCGCTCTCGGCCATGGCCTTGAGCACGGTATTGCGCCGTTCCTTCGACCGCTCCGGATTGTTGAACGGCGAATAGCGCGGCGGCGCCTGGATGACGCCGGCAATCGTTGCCGCTTCGGTGAGACTCAGGTTGCTCACGTCCTTGCCGAAGAACAGCCGCGCGGCTTCCGGCACGCCGTGAATCGCGAAGGATCCGCGCTGCCCGAGATACACGTCGTTGAGATACAGCTCGAGGACCTTGTCCTTCGACAGCCGCCGCTCGAGGGCGATCGACATCAGCCACTCGGTGAATTTGCGGCGCGGATCCTTTTCGCGCGCCTTCGCCATTCCCCACATCGAGGTGAGAAACGTGTTCTTCACGAGCTGCTGCGTGATGGTGCTGCCGCCGCTCGTGTATTTTTTGCTGCCGAAGATATTGGTGAGCACGGCGCGCGTCGTCCCGATCCAGTCGACGCCGGAGTGATCGTAGAAGCGGCGATCCTCGATTGCCATCACGGCCTGGATCATGCGCGGCGGGATCGACGTGAGCGGAACGTCGCGCCGCTTCTCCCGCCCCTCGTTGACGAGCGCGGTCAGGAGCGGCGCATCCATCTCGATCGCGTCGATGCGCTGCTTCCTCGTCACCGATTCGATGGCCGTGAGTGCGCCACCGCCGCCCTTGGGCGTGAGCGGCGCGAACACGAACCGGATTGTCTGGCCGGCGCGGTCGCCGCTCCTCGGGATCACCGCAAGCGCGTCCCGGCCGATCGCGAACTGTCCGGGCTGTTCCACGGGCGAACGCTGTGCGTATCCGAGATCGTTGAGCCGGTCGATCATCTGCTGCTGAGTCACCCGCTGACCGCGCCGCACGGTGAGCGGGCGCGCGAAGATGCGCGGCTCCGTGCGCTGAAACTCGCCGTGCATGCGCGCGTCGATCATGCGCGAGAAGACGACGTAGTAGTAGCCGACGACGGTGGAGAACAGCAGGAAGGGAATGCCAATCGCCAGAACGGCGTAGAACTTCCAGCTCCGCCCGCGAAGAAACGCCAGGCGCGAACGCGAAGCAGGCTTCGCCGGAGTCTTCGAGGCAGGAACCGTGGTCACCAGGCTGCAACCTGCATTCTACACCGAGCGTCTTATCAGACTGGTACATCGGCGCGGGCCGTTCGTGACTGTACATACCGGCCCGGACAGCTCTGAAACAGGAGGAACGTTGACAACTCGGTACTGGTTTACGCGATTCGCCGCCGCCCTGATGGTGCTCGGTATGGCGATACCGGCCGCGGCGCAGTCGCAGGCAGTGAATGGCACGATCGAAGGGACCATCAAGGACACCAGTGGCGCGGCGCTTCCCGGTGTGTCGGTCACGGTGACCAACACCGACACCGGAGCCCAGCGCGTCGTCGTCAGCGGCGCGGAAGGGGAATATCGCGCGCCGCTGCTGCCGCTTGGCAAGTACTCGCTCGTCGCGGAACTGCAGGGCTTCAAAAAGTTCGAGCAGCAGGGGATCACGCTCCAGGCCGGCCAGACGGCGCTGATCAACGTAACGTTGAGTGTCGGCGACATCAGCGAAGTGATTACCGTAACCGGTGAATCGCCGATCGCGCAGCCCGGCCGCATCGACTTGGGCCGCACCATCGGCGAAACCGAGGTCAAGAACCTGCCGCTGGTCTCGCGCAATCCTTACAACTTCGCGTTCCTGCAGGCGAACGTGACGGGCTACGAGAACAACGAGTTCGGCGTCCCGCGCATCAACGCCAACGGCAGCCAGATGCGCACGAACTATCAGCTCGACGGCAATACGAACACGGAAAAGGACCGGGCCGGCCTTCGGCTGCTGCCCGTCTCAGAAGTGCTCGTTCGGGAAGTGAAGGTGATCACGAACGGATTTGCCCCCGAGTTCGGCCAGACGACCGGGATGGTCTACAACGCGATCACCCCATCGGGCACCAACGCGGTACACGGCTCCGCAAGCTTCCGCTTCAAGCGCAACCCCATGTCCACGAAGCCGTTCTTCCTGGCGCAGGGCGCGCGCAAGCCGGATACCGAAGCCAACGATTTCACGGCCACGCTCGGCGGCCCGATCAAGACCGACAAGTGGCATTACTACGGCGCCTATGAGTTCGTCGACCGCAGCCTCGTCACAGGCGGGCAGGTCATTACCGTGACGCCCGAGAACGCGGCGGCGCTCGGGATCGCGCTGCCCTCGAGCGGGGTCATTCCGGCGCACCAGAAAGTCAACTTCGCCTTCGGCAAGTCGGACTATCAGTTCAACGCCGCCAACCAGCTGGCGGTGCGCTATTTCCTGTTCAAGAACTTCTCGGCGCAGAACGTCGGCGGCGGGCTGACGACGCCGGACCGCGCGACCGACTTTACCG
>JBKPSE010000205.1:0-4010 GCA_046765855.1 Acidobacteriota bacterium
CGTCAGTCTAGCAAGGCCCCATACCTAGGGCAAGCAGAAACCAATGCCACAACTAATAGGGTTACCTGACCTAACCCTTCGTCCGCTTTCGCCGACTACTGACCGCCTTTGGTTGCGGTCCGGTTCCGCGCCAGCTCAGTCAGCTTTACAGCTTCCCCGAACTGAGCGAGCGCGAATTGCGCCTGGGGATCCTTCGCGATCAAATTCTTCTGGCGCTCGTTCGCGCCAAAGAGCGCGTCGTCGATCTCGTAGTGAATCATCGTCTTGATGAAATCGAGATCCTTGGCGAACGCCTCCTCGTCGATCTTGAGCTTCTGTTCCTTCTGCAGGAACGTCTTGAACTCCGCCACCATTGCGTCGGTGACCGTGAAGCCGCGCGCGAGCCTGGTGCGCCCTTCGGTTGCCGCGCTCATGCGCGTGTCCCCTTCGGCGGTGAAACGCTCGGCGAAATTCGCGAACGCGGCGCGCGCGACCAGGGAACGTCCGAAACGGGTCGGGTTGAATCCCTGCACGGCGCCGACGAAGAACTTGTCGGGCTCGATTCCGCCGCCGCCGTAGACCTTGCGGCCCGCGTCCGTGTACTTCAACTGGGCGGCCGCGTGCTCGCGCTTCTCGTTCTGATCGCGCAGCGTGTAAGTCAGGTACTCGTCGAAGGCGTTGTCCCACGGACGCTGAATCATGCGGCCGCTCGGCGTGAAGTAGCGGCCGGTCGTCAATGCCAGGCCGGCCCCTTCGCTGATGCGGTAGACCGACTGCACGAGCGCCTTGCCGAAGGTCGTCTCGCCGACGACGAGCGCGCGATCGTGATCCTGGAGCGCGCCGCTGACGATCTCTGATGCGCTCGCGCTGTTGCGATTGACGAGCACCATCATCGGCCCGGTGAAATCCGGTTCGTCGGTGCCGCGGTAGTCCTGATCGGCGTTGGGGACGCGGCCGCGCGTGTAGACGATCATGTCGCCGCGCGGCAGGAAGCGGTTGGCGATTTTGATCGCGGCGTCGAGCAGGCCGCCAGGGTTGTCGCGCAGGTCGAATACGAGGCGCTTCATGCCCTGCGCCTTCAGCTTGTCGAGCGCGTCGCCCACTTCCTTGTCCGACGTCTCGCCGAAGTCCCCGAGCTTGATGTAGCCGGTGGTCGCGTCGAGCATGAACATGCCGCGGACGGTCACGATGTTGACTTCGTCACGTTCGACTTCCATGTCGATCAACTTCTCGTAGCCGGGGCGCTTGATCGAGATGTTGACCTTGGTGCCCTTGGGTCCCTTGAGCTGCTTCGCGGTCTGTTCCGTGGTCCAGCCCTTGGCGTCTTCCCCCTTGACGCGGGCGATGATGTCGCCGCGGCGGATGCCGGCGCGGTAGGCGGGCGAGCCTTCGAACAGCGACATGACGGTCACGTCCCCGTCAATGGTCTGGATGGACAGGCCGATGCCGTAGTACTTGCCTTCCTGGCGCTCGCGCATTTGCGCGTAGTCGCGCGGGGTGAAGAAGCTCGAATGCGGATCCAGGGTCTGGAGCATGCCGCCGACGGCGTCATAGATCAGCCGGTCGGACGGGAGGGGGTCGACGTACTCGCGGTCGATGGCGGCCAGAGCGGAGGTGAAGACGCGGTATTGCTGCGCCACCTGGTCCTGGGTTGCCTGCTGGGCTGAAGCGCCAAAAAACCCGCCGGCTAAGGCAGATACGAGGATGGCGAGGACCGCCACGGACAAAAACCGGCGAGTACGCATAGATCGCATCGTAGCAGACTTTTCGGGGGTATAATCCGCGTATATGTTAGGCTCCGTTGGAGTCCCCGAACTCATCATTATCTTCACGATCGCGCTCATCATTTTCGGGCCGCGCAAGCTCCCTGAACTGGGCAAGTCGCTCGGGAAAAGCCTCGCCGAATTCAAGCGCGCCTCCAACGAACTGAAGAACACGCTCGACGAAGAAATCCGGCTGGAAGAGCGCCGCAGCGCCGAACGGCAGGAGCCGCCGCGCGCGACGCACCACACGGCTCCCGCCAGCGAGGCGACCGGCACCGACGACACGATCGGCAGCGTTCCCCGTCAGAACGGCAGCGCCTAGGCACGTCCGATGGCGCTCGTGCCCTTTCCCAGCGCCACACCCGGCGAGGATCAGGATCAGGATCCGTACGAAGACTCGTCGAGCAAGATGTCGTTTCTGGAGCATCTCGACGAGCTCCGCAAACGCCTCATCTACATCGTCTATTCGCTGATCGCCGGCTGCGTCATCGCCTACATCTTCATCGGGCGGCTCGTCGACTTCGTCATGAAGCCGATGTACGAGATGCTGCCGAAGGACGCGAACGGCGTCGGCAAGTTGATGTACACGGCGGGGCCCGAGCCCTTCATGCTCTACGTCAAGATCGGGTTCCTGGCCGGGATTTTCGTCGCCTCGCCGCTAATCCTCTGGCAGATCTGGAAGTTCATCGCTCCCGGTCTTTACAGCCACGAGAAGAAGTTCGCGATTCCGTTCGTGCTGTTCACGACGGTGTTCTTCATTGCCGGCGGACTGTTCGCGCACTACGTCGCGTTCCCGGTGACCTGGCAGTTCTTCATCGGGTTCGCGCCCGACTACATGGTGTTCATCCCGCGCATCGACGAGGCGTTCTCGCTGTACACCAAGATGCTGCTCGGGTTCGGCGTCGTGTTTCAGATGCCGACGCTGGTGTTCTTCCTCGCGCGCATGGGCGTAGTCACCGCGGCGTTCCTGCTCAAGTACTTCAAGTACGCATTTCTTGGCATCTTCATCGTCGCTGCGGTGATCAGTCCTGGCACCGACATGATGTCGCAGGTCGTGATGGCCGTGCCGATGCTGGCGCTCTATGCGATCAGCATCCTCATCGCGTTCGTCTTCCAGAAGCGCCGCCTTCCCGCCGCCGACTAGCCGGAAACCGGGACAGGTCCAATTATTTTCGTACGCTCAAAAATAACTGGGACAGTCCCGGTTTTCGGCGGCGGACTGGGACAGTCCCCGTTTTCGACGGCTAGCTCTACAATGGAATGGATGAGGTGTGAGCATATGAGATCCCGCCTGTTCCTTGGAGCATGGATCCTGGGGACCTTGGCCCTTACCGCGACCTCCGTGAAGGCGCAGAGCGAACCGCAAGGTTCGGCGGCGCCGCCAACGGAAACACGGCCCGCGACGACCACGTTCATGGGGGACACCGGCCTGTGGTACGTGCCGACCGGTGAAGTGTTGCCGCGCAAGAAGTGGTCGCTGAGCGCCTACCGCGTCAACTACGACGACAACCAGGGCTTCACCGACGTGTCGAACTGGCCGCTGACGTTTGCGGTCGGCCTCGCCGACCGCGCCGAGATCTTCGGCTCCTGGGTCCTCGTCAACCGCATCGACCGCGACATCCGGCCGCTGTTTCTCGCGTCGATTCCCGATGCGGGCGGATTCGTGCCGCAGCATCCGCTGATGCGCGAGACCTGGAGCGGCAATCAACTGGGGGATTTCTGGCTCGGCGCCAAATGGAATCTGACGTCGCAGTGGCGGCAGCAGCCGGCGGCCTTCGCGCTGCGCGGCATGGTCAAACTGCCCACCGGCGACAAGGACGGCGGCGCGAGCACCGGCAAGGCCGACTTCGCGCTCGACGCGATTCTGAGCAAGGAGATCAACGAACGCGTCGAAGTCTCCGGCTACGGCGGCTTCCTCGTCCGCGGCGAGCCCGACGCGGTCGAGACCACCAATAGCTTCCGTTGGGGCCTCGGCGCCGGCATGCCGTCGCGCAAAGCGCTGCGGCTGACCGCCGAACTCGACGGCGAGCTGTATTCGAAGGACTCGCTGCGCACTAAACAACTGCTCCAGGCCAGCGATGGATCGTTTCTGCCGATTGGCTTCACCGAAGACGTGAAGAATCCGGTGAACTTCAATCTCGGTCTGACCTGGCAGCATCGCAACGGCTTTTTTGCCGGTCTGGGCTGGACCTATCGCTTCACCGTCGACAAGCGCGAGGAGTTCCTCACGCAGTACACCAACGGCGCCGGCGACCGCATGGACCTGGT
>JBKPSE010000206.1:0-3898 GCA_046765855.1 Acidobacteriota bacterium
GGGCCTTACCGCGTGGGTCCGCACGGGCTGCTGCAGCCCATTGCCGATGGCGTCAAGCTGCTGCTCAAGGAAAACCTGGTGCCGGCGTCCGCGGACCGTCCCGTCTATCATCTGGCGCCGGTCATCTTCCTGATCCCGTGCCTGCTGATCTTTGCCACCATTCCGTTCGCGCCGGGCATCGGCGTGGCGGATCTCGACACCGGTGTGCTGTTCTTCCTTGCCATCTCGACGCTGGAAATCGTCGGCCTGTTCATGGCCGGATGGGGCTCGAACAACAAGTATGCGCTGCTGTCGGTGATGCGCGCGGTCAATCAGATCATCTCCTACGATCTGCCCTTCCTCTTCGCCGCGCTCGTACCGGTGATGCTGGCCGGCTCGATGCGGATGTCCGACATCGCCGCGGCGCAGCGCGGACTGTGGTTCATCGCCTACCCGGTGATCGGCCAGGTCGCGTTCCTGTTCTTCATCATTTCGGCGGTCGCGGCGGAGAATCGCGCGCCCTTCGACATTCTCGAGGCCGAATCTGAGCTCGTCGCCGGCTTTCGCGTCGAGTATTCCGGCATGCAGTTCGCGCTGATCCAGCTCGCCGAGTACGCGCACGTCATGGGGGCGTCATTCCTCGGGGCCCTGCTGTTCCTGGGGGCGTGGGCCGGGCCGGGCCCGATCTGGCTCGGACCGGTGTGGTTCCTGCTGAAAGCGCTCTTCGTCTTCCTGCTGCTCACGTGGATCCGCTGGAGCTTCGTCCGCATTCGCGCCGACCAGATCATGCGCGTGTCCTGGAAGGTGATGCTGCCGGCGACGCTGCTGCTCCTGCTCGCGACTGCCGCGTTCATCGTCTGGAGCGCGCCACATGCATGATCGCAAGCGCGGCGCGTTGGCCGAAGCCTTCGCCGTCAGCCGGGCGGTGCTCCAGGGCATGCGGATCACGCTGCTGAATCTCTTCCGCAAGCCGGTTACGGTTCACTATCCGACCATCGAGCGGCCGTTGCCGAATCGGTTCCGCGGCCTGCTCGCGCTCACCTACGACAAGGACACGGGTGAGGAGAACTGCATCGGCTGCCGCCTGTGCGAGTCCATCTGTCCGCCGGCGGTGATCAAGGTCGAGATGCTCAAGGCGGAGAAGCGGAACTACGCCAAGACGTTCACGCTGGAGCTCTACGCGTGCGAGTTCTGCGAGCTGTGCGTGCAGGTGTGCCCGACCGACGCGATCATCATGATGAAGTCGTTCGACTTAGCCACGGGCGATCGCCGCGAGATGCTGCTCGACAAGGATCGGCTGCACGCGATCGGCCTTCAGCACGCGCCATCGTGGGCCACGGGGAACAAGCTGCGCGACATGCAGCAGCCGCCGAAGAAGGAAGCCGCGGAGCGCGCGGAAAAGGGAAGGGCCACGGAACACACGGCAGCCGCGGAAACGAAAGCCGCGGAGAGCGCGGAAAAAAGAAGGGCCACGGAACACACGGACTCCACGGAGGAAAAGAGGGCCGCGGACCACACGGACTCCACGGAGGGGAAGAGAGCCGCGGAACGCGCGGACTCCACGGAAGGGAAGAGGGCCGCGGAACACACGGACTCCACGGAAGGGAAGAGAGCCGCGGAACGCACGGACTCCACGGAAGGGAAGAGGGCCGCGGAACACACGGACTCCACGGATAAGACTACGAAGGCGGCTGGGGGATGACACTCGAAGTCGCCGCCTTCTGGGCGTTCGCCGTGCTCCTGGTGGGTGCCGGTCTTGCCGTCGTGCTCGGCAAGAACCTCTTTCATTCGGTACTGTGGCTGGCGCTGGCGCTGGTGGCAACCGCCGGCATCTTCCTCACTCTCGACGCGGAGTTCCTCGCCGCCGTGCAGGTGCTGCTCTATGCCGGCGGCGTGATCACTGTCGTCGTGTTCGCCATCGTCGTCACCGAGCGGCTGGTGGGAGAGAAGCTGGCGCACACGAGCCGGCGGATCGCTGCGGGTGGCGCCGTGTCGGCTGCGGTGATGGCGCTGCTGGTGCGCGCGATTGCACATGCGGATCTCTCGCTGCCGCGTCCGCCGCTCGAAGCGGACTTGACGCGGCAGATTGGCAGCTCGCTGCTGACCCGCTACGTCCTGCCGTTCGAGCTTCTAGCCGTGCTGCTTCTGGTCGGCCTGCTGGCGGCGAGCTATTTCGCGAGGCCGGAGGAGTAAGCGTGAGTCTCTCCGCGTATCTCACGCTGGCGGCGGTCGTCTTCTGCCTCGGCCTGTTCGGTACGGTGACGCGGCGCAATACCGTGGGCATTCTGCTCGGCATCGAGCTGATGCTCAATGCCGTCAACATCAATTTCGTCGCGTTCAGCCGCTTCCGCGGCATCGAAGTGGGGATGGTGTTCACGCTGTTCGCCATCTGCATCACCGTGGCGGAAGTCGCGCTCGGTCTGGCCATCGTCATCCTGCTGTTCCGCACGCGTCACTCGGCGATGGCGGACCACATCGACTGGCTGAAAGGCTAATGGCGAATCCAGTCGTGCTCGCACTCGTCGCGCTGCTGCTGCCGGCGGCAGCCTTCATGGTGATCGGGGTCCTGCCGCCGCTGCGTCGCTCGGGCCGGCCGAGTGCAGTTTTCTCAATCATCTGCGCTGCGGCCGCTTTCATTTTCGCCGTACTCGCCTGGGGCGCCGTCCACGAAACTGGGACTGTCCCAGTTTTCGGCGGCGAAACTGGGACTGTCCCAGTTTTCCGCGCGGTCTGGAGCTGGCTGCCGAGCGCGCAGGGACCATTTGCCACGGTCGGCGTCCTCGTCGACTCGCAGTCGACGACGATGCTGCTGCTGGTGGCGCTGGTGTCGCTGCTCGTGCAGATCTACTCGACCTGCTATCTGAGCGACGAGCCCGCGCCGGCGCTCGGGCGCTATTACGCGCTGCAGTCGCTGTTCGCGTTCTCGATGATGGGCGTGGTGCTCGCGCCGACCCTGCTGCAGCTGTTCATCTGCTGGGAGCTGGTGGGCGTCTGCTCGTGCCTGTTAATCGGCTTCTGGTACCGCAAGCCAGAGGCCGCCCGCGCCGCGCTGAAGGCATTCTGGACGACGAAGGCGGGCGACGTCGGCCTGTTGATTGGCATCGTTCTCTTACAGCGCGCCACCGGCACGTTCGATCTGATCGAGCTGCGCCACCTCGCCGAGACGAATCAGATCCCGCTCGCCGGCCTCTCGCTGATCACCTTCTGCATCTACCTCGGTGCGATGGGGAAGTCGGCGCAGTTCCCGCTGCACGTCTGGCTGCCGGACGCGATGGAGGGGCCGACGCCGGTCTCCGCGCTGATCCATGCGGCAACGATGGTGACGGCGGGCGTCTATCTGCTGACGCGGACGGCGTGGCTGTTCGCGCTGACGCCGAACGTGCTCGCGATCGTCGCGTGGAACGGCGCGCTCACGGCGCTGCTCGCGGCGATCCTCGCCTGCGTGCAGACGGACATCAAACGCGTCCTCGCCTATTCCACCGTGTCGCAGCTCGGCTACATGATGGCGGCGATTGGCGCCGGATTCGCCGGCGCCGGGTTCCTGCATCTGCTCACGCACGGGATCTTCAAGGCGCTGCTGTTCCTCGGCGCCGGCGCGGTGATTCACGCCGTCGGCAGCAACGACGTCGCCGACATGGGCGGCCTCGCGCGCAAGATGCCGCAGACGGCGATCGTCTTCCTGATTGGCACGTTGTCGCTCGCCGGCATTCCGCTGTTCGCGGGATTCGCCTCGAAAGAGGAGGTGTTGGGCGCAGTGTGGACGGGCGGCTTTCCCATTCCGTTCTTCCTCCTGCTCCTTTCCGCCTTCCTGACCGCCTTCTACATGTTCCGTGTCGTGTTTCTCGCGTTCTTCGGTGATCGACCGTCGAGGATGGAGGATCGAGCGTCGTCAAACCAGGATCCGCGATTCGCCGTAGTC
>JBKPSE010000207.1:0-8637 GCA_046765855.1 Acidobacteriota bacterium
ATGCGGAACCCGCCCTCGCCCTGGCCGCGGGTCAGGCGGCGCAGGAAAAAAACTGGGGCATCATCGAGATCGACTAGTCAGGCGGTAAGTTTCTCCAGCGCGACGCGCGCCGCTGACTGCGCCGCTTCCTTCTTGCTGCGCCCTTCGGCCTGCGCCACGGGCTCGCCTTCGACGAGGACTTCGACCACGAAGCTCTTGCGATGGTCAGGGCCGATCTCGCCGGCAAGGCGGTAGGCCGGCAGACCCCGCCCCTGCGACTGCAGATACTCCTGCAGCGCGGACTTCCAGTCGTCGGTGAACGCGGCCGCGGCGCCCGTCCGGCGCGCCTCCTCGATCAGTTCGGAGAACTGCGATTCGACGAAGACGCGCGCCGGCTCGATGCCGCCGTCGAGATAGACCGCGGCGATGAGCGCCTCGTAGCAGTCGGCGATGATCGCCGCCTTGCGGCGGCCGCCGGTCTTTTCCTCGCCGCGGCCGAGAATCAAAAACTCGCCGAGATCGAGCTTCTCCGCCAGCCGCGCCAACGACGCGGCCGAGACCAGCGACGCCTTCAGCTTCGACTTCTGCCCTTCGTTGTGCTGCGGGAACTCGCGGAAGAGCATCGCCGCGATGACGAAGCCGAGGATGGAGTCGCCGAGGAACTCCATCGACTCGTTGTCGAACACGCCGCCGCTGGCGTCCTCGTGCACGCGCGAGCGATGGGTCAGCGCGTGCTCGAGCAGGCCACGGTCCTTGAAGCGGTAGCCGATGCGCCGTTCGAGCGGCTCCAGCTCGGATCCGAACGGCACGACCCGGCCGCCCTGCACTTCGTCGCGATGGCTGTCGATGATGCGGAGCGCCGCCGCGGCGTGCTCCGGGCTGACCGCGACGCGCCGCTCCCAGGACTGATCGTTCAGCGCCAGCGGGAAGGCGGTGCGCGAGTTGTCGCTCAGCATTGCCGAGGGAATGTCGTGGGTTTCGAGCAGTCCGCGGATGACGTTGGCCTCGATTTCCGACGGAGTGCGGAAGATGACGACGAGCTCGTTCATACCGCGAGACGCTGCGCCCCCGCGAACGCCTTCTCGACCTTGATCAGAATCATGGTCATGTCGTCATGCTGATCGGCGGTGCCGACGAACGCTTCGATCTCGCGCAGAATCCGCTCGCGCAGATCGGCGGCATCGAGGTGCCCGTGTTCGGTAAGCAGCCGGCTCAGGCGCGTATCGCCGAAGAGATCGCTGTCGTGATTCATCGCCTCGGTGATCCCGTCGGTGTAGAAGACGAGCAGGTCGCCGAGACCGAGCTCGATGCGATCCTCCTCGAGCAGCGCGATGAATTTCTCGTGCGCACCGGGGATGCGAAGGCCGACGACGAGTCCGTTGGGGGCGAGAATCTGAGTACTCTCCCCGGCGCCGCCGCCGCGCATGAACATCAGCGGCGTATGTCCGGCGCGGGCGAAGGTCATGACGCCCTCGTCGAGATCGATCACCGCGTACGTCATGGTGATGAAGCTCCGCGTATCGAGGTTCTCGGAGATGATCCGGTTCACTTCGATCAGCAGCTGGCGGGGCGACTGGTAGATCTGGCTGAGCGACAGCATCAGCCCCTTCAACTCCGCCATGTAGAGCGCCGCGGACGTGCCTTTACCGGAGACGTCGGCAATCAGGACGCCGACCCGCTGTTCGCCGACGGCAAAGAAGTCGTAGTAGTCGCCGCCGACTTCGCGCGCGGGCACGCAGAGCGCGGTGATGCCAAGCCCCGCGATGTCGATCGGCCCGCGCGGCAGTAGCGACATCTGGATCTGGCGCGCGATGCGCAGTTCCTCTTCCAGCCGCTTCTTCTCTGCCGCCGTCTGCAGCAGGTTCTCGATGCTGCCGGTCATCTGGTTGAACGAGTCGGCGAGCTCGCCGAGCTGATCGCGCGACTGGATATTGATGCGATGGGTGAAATCCCCCTGCCGCACGCGTTCGGTGCCCATGAACAGCTCGTGCACCGAACTGGTGATCGAACGCGCCAGCGCAAGTCCCATCACCAGGGCCACCGCCTCGATGATCAGGAACATCACGCCGATGACGATGAGCACCAGCAACAGCGCGTCGGAGAGCCGCATGTTGCCGCTGACGAGAAGCGATTGAGCGCTCGAGAGATGGTTGTAGAGTTCGCGCGGGCCGTAACTGAGAACCGCCGTGTCTCGCCGGATCGACTCGCGCGTCACCACCACCAGCGGTTTCACCAGGAGGATTGGATCCCACTGGGTGACCTCAATCTGCGCCAGACTCCGCTCGAAGAGCACCGAGCCGCCGCCACTGCCAGGCGTCTCGTTGATCCGGGTCTGCGTGACGTTGCGGCGCGAATCGTAGACGTTCTGGAGCCGCACGCCAGAACTCGCCTGCAGTCCGTGCAGAACCTCGTCGTCAAGGGGAATATCGACGATTACGGCCGCACGAGGTCCCACCGTGGGAATCTTGACGACGGCGCGAATGACCAGGTCCTCCTCACCGTCCGGATCCCGGTTGGGCAGCGATATCGCGCCGGCAAAGCTTTCGTCGCGCAGCCACAATGGCAGCACCTCCGGCGGCGCCTGGTGCCGCCATGGGCCAGCGCGGTGGTGTACGCCATCGGGTCCGAGATACGCGATCGAAATGGCTGGATAGGCTGCCGCGCGGATGCGGTGGACACGCTGAATCGTCTCGAGCGCGGAACTCGGGTTGCGCGCAATCTCGGTTGCCGCGGCCTGCGCGCTCAGGCGCGCGTTCTCGACGATGTTGTCGTAGCCATCCTTGAACAGGTAGGCGCTCACGTTCATGAACACCAGGCTGCCGGCGAACAGGAAGAACACCAGAATCAGCAGCGACGGAATGACGCCGATGAAGATGTACGACAGGATCAGCTTGCGACGCACGCGCCACAACAGCCGCCGCTTGATCAGTACGAACAGCCGCCAGGCGAACACGACCAGCGCGACCGCAAGCGCGATCGTCGCCGCGGCGCTGGCGGTGCGAACGAACGCAGGCACCGTGATGCCGCTGACGCGCCAGACGGCCACGACGAATTTCAGCGCAGCGGCGACGAGGAACAGACGGCCGAACCAGGTGCCGGTGAGGAGCTCGCGGGGAGTTGGCTGCGGCGCGGCGGCAGGCCGCGGCGAGGAGCGTCGCGCCATGTGCGATTATTAGACCATGAAACTTCCGCCCGGCGCGCGCTTCTCCACCGTCTGCATCCACGCGGGACAGACGCCAGACCCGAGCACCGGCGCGATCATCACACCGATCTTCCAGACCTCGACGTACGTGCAGGAAGAACTCGGCAAGCACAAGGGCTACGAGTACGCGCGGACCCAGAACCCCACCCGCAGCGCGCTCGAAGCCAACCTCGCGGCGATCGAGGGGGGAACCGCGGCGTTCGCGTTCGCGTCAGGCATGGCGGCGATCGACGCGATCACCACCATGCTCGAGGCCGGCGATCACGTCGTCGTCACCGACAATACCTACGGCGGCACCTTCCGGCTGTTCGACAAGGTGCTCACCAAGTACAAGCTCGAATTCACCTACGTCGACACCTCGCAGATCGATCTCGTCGATCGGGCGTTCAGGCCGAACACGAAGATGCTGTTCGTGGAGACGCCGACCAACCCGGTGCTGCGGCTGACCGACCTGCGGCAAACGGCGGAGCTCGCGCATCGCCGCAACGCGCGGCTGGTGGTCGACAACACGTTCGCGAGCCCCGCGCTACAGCGCCCGATCGAGTTCGGCGCCGATCTCGTCACTCACAGCACGACCAAGTATCTCAACGGACACAGTGACAGCGTCGGCGGCGTCGTCATCGCGACGCGCGAGGAAGACGTGGCCTGGCTGAAGTTCATCCAGAACGCTGCCGGCGCGATCCTCAGTCCGTTCGACTGCTGGCTGGTGCTGCGCGGAACCAAGACGCTGATGGTGCGCATGGCGCAGCACAACGTGAACGCGATGGCCCTCGCCCAATTCCTGTCGACACATCCCAAGGTGACGCACGTGATCTATCCCGGACTGGCGAGCCATCCCCAGCACGCCCTGGCCCGCACGCAGATGCGCGGCTTCGGCGGCATGCTGTCGTTCGACGTCGGCAGCTTCGAAGAGGCGCGGCGCGTCTGCAGCCGCGTCAGATTGATGTCGCTGGCCGAAAGCCTCGGCGGCGTCGAGACGCTGATCAGCCACCCCGCGTCGATGACGCACGCCTCCGTCCCCGCCGAGCGACGCCAGGCGATTGGCTTGACTGACAGCCTGCTGCGCATCTCCGCGGGCATCGAAGATCCGGCGGACCTCATCGACGACTTGCAGCAGGCGCTCGCGTGATCGATTTCGTCCTCCATTTCGACAAACACCTGCTCGACTTCGTCGCCACGTATGGCACCTGGGTCTACGGGCTGCTGTTCGCGATCATCTTCGCGGAGACGGGACTGGTCGTCACGCCGTTTCTGCCGGGGGACTCGCTGCTCTTCGCCACCGGGGCGCTCGCCGCCACCGGTGTGCTGAACCCCTGGCTGGTGTTCGTCCTGCTGGCGATTGCGGCGTTCACCGGCAATGCGGTGAATTACGCGATTGGAAGGCGTGCCGGTCCGGCGATCTTCACCGGCACGGGCGACAGCACGATCGGACGGCTGATGAACCGCGACTATCTCGATCGCGCGCACGCGTTCTTCGAGCAGTACGGCGGCAAGGCGATCATCCTCGGCCGCTTCGTGCCGATCGTCCGGACCTTCGTGCCGTTCGTCGCCGGCGCCGCACGGATGACGCCGGCGTCATTCGTTTTCTACAACGCCATCGGCGCGGTCGCCTGGGTCGGCTTGTGCGTGCTGGCCGGCGTGCTGTTCGGCAACGTCCCGATCATCAAGAACAACTTCTCGCTGGTGACGATCGGCATCGTCGCGGTGTCGCTGCTTCCCGTGATGGTCGAGTTCCTGCGCCACCGCGCCGCTCAGCGCGTCGATTCCGCCAGCCAGCGCAAGTAAGCGTCGTTGCCATCGACGATGGGAAGGACGACGAACTCAGGCACGTCGTAGGGGTGCATCTCGCGCACGCGCTGCCACAAGGCATCGACCCGATCGCGCGCCGTCTTCACGACGAGCTGCCGTTCGGTCTCGCGCTCGACCTGCCCTTGCCAGCGGTAGACCGACTCCATCGGCGCCAGCACGTTCACACACGCGGCAAGACGTGCCTCGACCAGCGCCGTGGCGAACGCCGCGGCGTCCGCATCGGCCGGCAGAGTGGTGAGGACGAGTACGTGCTGCGGATCGGCGCTGGTCATGCCCGTCGCCTAATGAAACCGTGACGAATGGCCGAAAATACTGTACAAAGGAACGTTCGGTCGTTCATGTCCCAGGCCGCATCCCCTACACCACTGAGACGCCGGAAAGCTGTTCCGGCGGTGCCATCGCTGCTGGCGCCGTGGCGCACACGTCTGCTCAATTATGCACTCGGCTTCGTGACGATCATCCTCGTGGTCGACGCGCTGGTCGGCGACAAGGGGTTGCTGGATACGATGCGGGCGCGGCGCCAGTACGCGCAACTCTCTGCCGACCTCGTGCGCAAACGTCAGGAGAACGCGAAGCTCCGCGATCAGATTCGCCGGCTGAAGGAAGACCCGACGGCTATCGAGTCCCTCGCGCGCGAAGAGCTCGGCCTGATCCGCGAGGGGGAGATGCTGTTCATCGTGCGCGACGCGAAGCCGCGCTAGTCTCCTGCAGCGCCATCAATAGAATCGCCGAAGCCGTCCCGTCCATGGTCGGCTCGTTCGTCGAATAGTCCTGCCAGTCGTCGTGGTAGACAGCCTCGCGCGTCTGGAACGCCGCGAAGGCGTCGGGGCGTGACAGCGTCACGCCTTTCAGCGACGTGAAGATGGATTCTTCCACCGGGCCGTCCACGAGCGCGCCGCGGACGATGTCCTTGCGGATCTGAAAGGCCGGAATGTGTACGTCGGACGGCGAAACCTGGCCGAGCCCGGTGAACATCGACGTGCCCCACGGGTTGACGCCAAACAACCAGTCGCGCTGGCGCGTGGAGAACGCGCGATACTGGCGCGAGCCGGTCATCCGTTCGTACATCACTCCCTGCGTGGCAAGCGCCACGACGAGATTGTTCGAGCACCAGATGAAGGGGACGCCGATCTGCCAGGGATTGCGGTCTGCTGCGGCGCGCGCCGCGTCCAGGCCCGCGCCGTAATAACGGGCGCCCGATCCCAGCCGGAAGTGGCCGGCGTTCATGAACGGATAGAACTCATAGTGCAGCGTCGTCGCCCGGCCCATCCATGATGTTGCGCCGATGATTCGGGCGTACCGCGTTGCATCCGCGCGAAAGCGCGCTTCACCCGTGGCGCGATAGAGCTCGGCCGCGCCCCATTCCATATCGTCGGCCCAGGTGTTCTCGTTATAGCGATACGGCGAGCTGTAGGAGTTTCCCTGCTGAACGCCTTCCTTCGCGCGCCCCAGCGCGTACACCTCTCGAGCGGCAAGCAGGCACTGCCGCGCGAAGGCGGCGTGGCGGGCGTCGTTCTTCCAGATCTGATAGGCCAACGCCATCGCGGCAGCGTATCTACTCGCAATGTTGGCGATCCCGTTCGATTCGCTCTTGTAGCGGCCGAGGCCTTGCGGCGCGCCCGTCGCGAAATACACCGTTCGGTAACTGCCCTTGCCCCATCCGTAGTCCGACTGATCGTCCTGCGGCAGGCGCCAGCCGCTGTGATCGCGGTCGTCGCCGACCATGTGATACAGCTCGCCGGCCGACGGATGCAGACGCAGCAGCCATTCGAGTCCCCACCGGGCTTCATCGAGGACGTCCGGCGACCCGTTCGAGCGAAGCCCTCCCGTGTCGTCGGCGCGATCCTTCCAGATGGACGGATTCAGTTGATATGCGAGCAGCAGCTGTGCGGTGGCATTGCTAGCGGTAATCAGATACTTCAGCGTGTCGCCCGCATCGTGCCATCCACCGTCAGCGCGCACGAAACTGCCCGCCGGCCGCGGACCATCCGCGCTGCGCCCGTCGAATCGGTGGCACACCGCGTCGAAGTATGGGTTGTAGCCGCAGCGCTGCGCGCGCATGAACTCCAGCATGGCGTCCGCGGCATTGGCAAAGACATCCTTGCCGATGATGAATGGATGCGACTCGGCGCCTCCGCCGCCGAGCCGCACACGATAAGTGCCGGGTGTGGTCAGCGCGGTGAAATCGACCTCGGCGTGGGCGGTGAACGCGCCCCACGTCTGCGCGGCGGGGCGCCGGGCGACGCCGTGAAAGACGGTCCGCTCGTTCTGATCGACGACGTCGAATTCAGAGGGAAGGTCGCCGCTCGAAAAGATGACGGCGATTTTCGTGTCGGCGGGAAGGTAGCCGATTTGACTGGCGCGGACGAACACATCCGCGCTTCGTGGCGGTGAAGATGGCGAACCCGCCGAAAGCGCCTGGCCGGCCGGTGATGCGAACGCCAGGAGTGTGAAGAGCGCTAACGGCGGCGCGAACACCGCACCCCTGGCACCATCAGCGCTACAGCTTTTCACGCTTGATTTGGTCCCACGAGACGGATTCCACGCCTGTGCCTTCGGCCATGAGCTGGGCGCTGAGGTCATCGAGCGAGGCGCGCGGATCAAGCCAGGTGTGGTACTTGACCGAGATGCTGTTCTTGCCCTGCGAAATCTCCCGCGGCTCGAACACGACCTGGTTGCGCACGAACACGCTCTCGACGACGCTGGTCGGGAACTGGCGGCCCGCCGCCGACAGCTCCACCGACATCGCCCGCGATCGCTGCGATGCGACGCTGTCGAGCACCAGCAGCGCGATGCACAGAAACGCCGTTCCGAGCCCGGCAACCGCGAACGCACCGAGGCCCGCAGCCATTCCGAGTCCCATCAACAGGAACAGGATCGTGACATCCTTCGGATCGTCCACGGGAGTGCGGAAACGGACGATGCCGGCGGCGCCGGCGATGCCGAACGCTCGCGCCAGCGAGTTGCCGATGATGATCATCATCATCGCGCCCGACACGCACAGCAGCGTCTGCGCCTGTTCCAGCGAGCGCGGGCGATCGCGGGAGACGGGCTGGTGCACGGCGGTGACCAGCGCGCCGATCAAGGCGGCGGCGACGAGCTTGGCGAGCTCGATGAACGGCTGCAGGCGGTGCACCGGGATCGCCTGGATCTTCTGGCCGCTCTCGAGCATCGATTCGGTAACCGGATCGATCCCGGTCAACTGCAGCGGCCAGCGCAAACCAATCCAGACCAGGCCCGTGCACAGCGCCGCTCCGGCGACGAGCACGCGAACCTTCTTCCACGGCCATGCGGCAAGCCGTGCCGCGTCCACCGACTTGTAAGTCTCGAAAACCGACGCGAGACGCGAGGCCTCGAGCACGGTCACCACCGTGGCCGGGAGTGCGGCAAGACGCAGGCTGCCCCCCAGACGCTGCGACGTGGTATGGCCGCGCACCAGAGCGCGGATGCCGGCGCTGTCGATTGACGGCACCTCGCTCATGTCGATGATGAGATGACGCTGGCCGCGGCGGAACAGCTGCTGGATTTCCCGTTCGAATGCCTCCGCGGCTCCGCCGCCGACGAGCGGCTCCTGCGGCGACAGAACGAGGCGGTCGGATGGTCGAGTCGTATCGGCCACAGTGTTCAGTGGGGTCGCCGAACTATAC
>JBKPSE010000208.1:0-6261 GCA_046765855.1 Acidobacteriota bacterium
TCTCGGTGCGGGGCGATCGTTCAAGCGCTTCGCCGCGGTGACGACCCCCTCAAGCATTGGACTGCCGCTCGCCGTTCCCGAGTTGATGAGATTGATTCCCGCCTCCAGCGTCGCGGGGCTCGACGTGAAGTCCTTCACCGGCATCGCCGCGTTCGATACCTGATACAACGCGATCTGCGCTTCCGGTTCGCCGGCGAGAAGCGTCGATACGAAGGCGGACACCGCCTTGCGCATTTCCGGCGTGGCCGCGCTGCCGTCGGAGGGCAGCGCCGTGTCGACGAGCAGGACCACCGACAACGGGTCTTTGGCCGGCGCGGCCTCGAGCACCTGGAGCGTGTCCTTGTCTTCGACGATGCTGAAATCCGCGGGGGTCAACCCGGACGCGGGCTTCGACTGCTCCGCGACGACCGTGACCAGAGCGAGCAGTTCCTTGCGCTGCGCGCGCGCGCCGAGCGCAGTGGCAGCCGCGAGCGTCAACGCCAGAGAGGCGACGATTAGACGCCTCACCGCGCCGCTCCTCCCACCGGCGCCGAGGTGCGAGTCGACGACGGCGTGAGTCCCATGTTGAACATGATGAACGAGTAGATGTCGGCTGTGGTTTCGATTGCCTTGGTCTGGCTGCTCGCCCCGTGCCCCGATTTGGTCTCGATGCGGATCAGGATCGGTGTCTCCTTGCTCGCCTTCTCCTGCAGCGTTGCCGCGTACTTGAACGAGTGCGCCGGGACGACGCGGTCGTCGTGGTCGGCCGTCGTGATCAGCGTCGCGGGATATCTGACACCCGCTTTGATGTTGTGCAGCGGCGAATAGGCGTAGAGCGCCTTGAATTCTTCGGGCGTGTCGCTCGAACCGTAATCGGCGATCCAGTTCCAGCCGATCGTGAACTTGTGAAAGCGGAGCATATCCATGACCCCGACCTGCGGGATCGCGACCTTGAACAGCTCGGGACGCTGGTTCATCACCGCGCCAATCAGCAGACCGCCGTTCGAGCCGCCCTGGATCGCCAGCCGCTCGCTGGACGTGTACTTATTGGCGATCAGCCATTCGGAGGCGGCGATGAAATCGTCGAACACGTTCTGCTTCTTCAGCTTCATTCCCTGCCGGTGCCACTCCTCGCCGTACTCGCCGCCGCCGCGCAGATTGGCGTTGGCGTAGACGAATCCCTGCTCGAGCAGCGCGAGGCGCATCGCGTTGAAGGTCGGCGACTGCACGATGTTGAACCCGCCGTAGGCGTAGAGCAGCGTCGGGTTGTTGCCATCGAGCTTGAGCCCCTTCTTGTGGACGATGAACATCGGCACGCGGGTGCCGTCCTTGCTGGTATAGAAGACGGACTTGGTTTCGTAGGCGTCCGGGTTGTAGCCGGGCACTTCCGCGCGGCGGAAGATCGTGCTCTGCTTGGTCGCGATGTCGTAGCGGTAAATCGTTGGCGGCACGTTGAGCGAGTTGAACGAGTAGAAGACGAACGTGTCGTCGCGGTTGCCGCCGAATCCGCCGGCGATGCCCGGCCCGGGAAGCTCGATCTCGTTCTCGAGCGTGCCGTCCATGCCGTAGACATAGGCGCGGGTCGTGACGTCCTTCAAATAGGTGGCGAAGATCTTTCCGCCCGCGGTCGACACCCCCTGCAGCGGCTCCGGCCGTTCGGGAAGGATCGTCTTCCAGTTGCCTTCTTCGGGCTTGCGCGGATCGACGAGGACGACGCGGCCGTTCGGCGCGTTGCGGTTGGTCTCGACCAGCAGTTTCTCGCCGACGTTGTCGACAACGCCGTAGGAATCGTTGCTGATGTCGCGGATCACCGGGTTGAACTCGCGCTGGCCGCGCGACAGGTCGCGGGCAAACAGCGCGTTGCCGTCCTTGCCCTTGCCGCGATCCGACACGGTCAGCAGCGCGAAGCGCTCGTCTTCAGTCGTATCGACGGTGTTGAAGCGCTGCGGGTTCGCTGCGTCCTGGTAGATCTGGCGGTCCTGCGACTGCGGCGTGCCGATCTTGTGGAAGTAGACGCGGTGATCTTCGTTGATCGACGCCTTTTCCGACTTGCCCTTGCTTGGTTCGGGATAGCGGCTGTAGTAGAAGCCGTCGCCGTGCCAGGCGATGCCCGAGACCTTCACCCAGTCGATCGTGTCCGGCAGCGTCTTCTTGGTCGCCAGCTCGATCACTTTGTATTGCGTCCAGTCGGAGCCGCTCTTCGAGATGCCGTAGACGGCGTGCTTCGCGTCCGCCGACGGCGCGAACCCCGCCAGCCGCGTCGTCCCGCCGCCTTCCCACTGGTTCGGGTCGATCAACACTTCGGGCGTGCCGTCGAGCCCTTTCTGGATATACAGCACGCTCTGGTCCTGGTGTCCGTTGTTCTTCGAGAAGAAATAGTAGGGACCTTTGCGGAAGGGAGAGCTGTACTTCGGATAGTCATACAGCTCGGTGATGCGCGCCTTCATCTGCGAGCGAAAGGGAATCTTCTCGAGATACGGGAACGTGATGTTGTTCTCCGCCTCGACCCATGCAGCCGTCTCCTTCGACATGTCGTCTTCGAGCCAGCGATACGGATCCGGCACTCGGGTGCCGTGGTAGACGTCGACGTGATCGCTCTTTCTGGCGACAGGGTAGGTGAACTGCTGCGCCAGGAGCGTGGCGCCGGCGAGCACGATGCCCGCCGCGGTCAGAAGCCGTGCATGGTGTTTCATGTTCGCTGTTTCTCCCTTGCGGGATTATGGCATCGTTACGGGCGTGCGGGTGAGGACCTATGTCGATCGCGCGGCAGCGAGCCGGGCCGCGGCCGCGCACGCGCGCGAGACGATCCGAGCCGCCATCGCGGCGCGCGGCAGCGCCCGCATCGTCGCCGCGACCGGCACGTCGCAGATCGAGTTTCTGCGGATCCTGACCGCGGCCGACGGGATCGACTGGCCGCGCGTCGAGATGTTCCACCTGGATGAATACGTTGGACTGCCGATCGCGCATCCGGCGAGCTTCCGCAAGTACCTGCGCGAACGGCTGATTGGGCCAAGTGGTGTGACGAAATACCACCTTCTCGACGGCGAACGGGATCCGGAGCGCGCGGCGGCAGAGACCGGTGCGATGCTGGCGGAGCGCGATCCCGACGTCGCCTTTGTCGGCATCGGTGAGAACGGTCATTTGGCGTTCAACGATCCTCCGGCCGACTTCGCCACCGACCGGCCGTACCTGATCGTCACGCTCGACGAAGCGTGCCGCCGGCAGCAGGTCGGCGAGGGATGGTTCGCCGACATTTCCGAAGTTCCGACGCAGGCAATCTCGATGTCGATCCGCCAGATCCTCAAGGCGCAGGAAATCATCGCGGTCGTGCCGGACGCGCGGAAAGCGAAGGCGGTGCATGCATGCCTGGAAGGGGAGGTGTCCCCGATGGCCCCCGCCTCGATCCTGCGGCGGCACGCGCGCGCGGCGATCTATCTCGATCGGGATTCGGCGGCGCAGCTTCAGCCGTCGGTTCACGGTGCGCTGCTCGAGAACGGCGCCACATGAAGCTGAGCTTTCCGGGTTTCTTCGATCTGCAGGTGAATGGTTTCGCCGGCGTCGATTTCAATGCGGCGGATCTCACCGCCGACGCCGTCGCGAAAGCACTCGAAGCGATGCGCACGACAGGCGTGACGCGCTGTCTGCCGACATTGATCACCGCGCCGCTGCAACGCTTTGCTGCCTGCGCGCGCGTGATCGCGGGGATCGACGATGCCGCGATTGCCGGCATTCACATGGAAGGTCCCTACCTCTCGCCTGAAGAGGGCGCGCGCGGCGCGCATCCCCCGGAGCACTTGTGTGCCCCCTCCGTCGATGACTTCAAGCGGCGGCAGGACGCCGCGGCGGGACGCATTGCGATGGTGACGCTCGCCCCTGAGATGCCCGGAGCGACTGGACTCATCGAATACCTCACTGCTGTGGGAGTGCGCGCCGCCATCGGCCACACGACCGCGTCGCCCGCGCAGATCGGCGACGCAATCGCCGCCGGGGCGGCCCTGGCGACGCATCTCGGCAACGGCTGCGCGCAGATGCTGCCCCGTCATCCCAATCCGATATGGGAGCTGCTCGCCGCCGACGCGGTGCTGGCCAGCCTCATCGTCGACGGCCATCATTTGCCCCCGTCCACCGTGAAGGCGATGGTGCGCGCGAAGGGCCCGTCGCGCACGATTCTCGTCAGCGATGCAATCGCTGCGGCGGGCTGCACGCCAGGCGAGTACGCGGTTGGCGCCGTCACCTGCACACTCGGTCACGACGGGCGCGTGTCGCTTCCGGGCACGCCGTATCTCGCGGGCTCGAGCCTGACGCTCGATCGGGCGGTCGCGAACACCGTCCGCTTCACCGGCCTGCCGATCGACGACGTGATCGCCATGGCGTCAACGATCCCTGCTGCGTTTCTTGGCGGCCGTACTGCCGGCACCGTCATCGCCGACTGGGACGCCGACGCCGCAGCGCTGCGTATCCTGCAGGTGCACGCATGAACATCGCGCCGCTCGATTGGATCGTTCTGATCGGCTACCTGGTCGCGATCACCGCGATCGGCCTCGCGGCCGGATACCGGATCCGCCGCAGCGGCGAGTTCTTCCTCGGCGGGCGGCGCTTCGGACCGTGGTTGATGGTCGGTCAGAGCTTCGGAGTGGGCACGCACGCCGAAATGCCCGTGTCGCTGGCCGGCGCAGTCTACGGCATGGGCGCGTCGGCGATCTGGTTTCAATGGAAGAACCTGTTCATCACGCCGTTCTACTGGCTGATGGCGCCGGTGTTCCGCCGCGCGCGCCGGACGACCATGGCCGAGTTCATGGAGGACCGCTACGGCACGTGGATGGGCGCGATCTACATCGTCTTCGCGCTGTGCTTTCTCGTCATCAACACAGGCAACATGCTGAAGGGGGCCGGCAAAGTCATCAGCCAGGCGACCGGCGGGAGCGTCGCGGTCGATGAGATTGTCGTCGCGATGACGGTCCTCTTCGTGGTCTACAGCTTCGTCGGCGGTCTGGTGGCGGCCGCCTGGACGGATCTGTTCCAGGGGTTTCTCATCATCGCCCTGTCGTTCATGCTGATCCCGCTCGGCTGGGATCGCGTCGGCGGATTGAGCGGCATGCGGGCGGTGCTCGAGCCGTTCCACTTCTCGCTGGCGACGCCCTCAGGCATCGGCCCATGGGCGATCGCGATGCTCACCGTCAACGGACTGGTTGGCATCATGGCGCAGCCGCAGCAGCTCGCCGCGGTCGGGACCGGCAAGGACGAGCGCACGTGTCGCGTCGGCATGTTCTACGGCAATTTCGTCAAGCGCGTGTGTACGGTGGGTTGGGCGCTGGTCGGCCTCATCGTCGCCGCGATGATCGCGCAGGACGGCGGCGCCGCGCGTCTGGCGGATCCGGAGGACGCATTCGGCTTCGCCTGCCGCGTCCTGCTGTTTCCAGGCGCGCTCGGACTGATGATTGCGTCGATCCTGGCGGCGAACATGTCCACGTGCTCCGCGTTTCTCGTCGACAGCGGCGCGCTGTTCACGGAAGGACTGTATCGACGCCGGTGGGTTCCGGGCCGCGCCGATCGGCACTATCTGTGGGTGGGGCGGTTCAGCGGCTTCGCCATCACGATCTGCGGCGTGCTCTACGCCGTGTTCCTGGTGCAGAGCGTCCTCTACTCGTTCCTGCTCACCGAGACGCTTGCGACGTTCGTCGGCATCGCGCTGCTCGGCGGGATCGTCTGGCCCCGCGCGAATCGGTGGGGCGCTCTTGCCAGCCTGCTGGTCTCGCTCGCGGTGAACTTCTCGCTCTACGCGCTGACGCGGCAGCGGCTCGATCACTGGGATCCGAACGTGTTCCTCGGCGCGCTGCTCGCCGGCATCGCCGCGCTGGTCGTCGTCAGCCTGCTGACGCCGCCCGAGCCTGCGGCGCAGAGCGTCGCGTTCTTCGACCGTCTCGCCACGTCGAGTGACGACGATGCATCGCACAAGCCGCTGCTGCTGGTGGAGCTGCTGCGCGCCCACCGCATCGCGGCAAAGAACGGCCTGCGTGTGTTCGCCGACGATCTTGCCGGCTTCGGCATCGCGTGGATCTGGGTGATAGCGCTGGTCGCGCTGGCGGCGTGGTTGCTTCGCGGATAATTCCGCAACTACACAATTCCCTCATCCAACTGCCGACTGCCCACTGCCAACTGCCAACTCCCCAGCCTTGATGCCACGCTTGGGAATCGGCAGTTGGTGTGTGGCCCTTTGATTGCGGCGTTGGGCCTTACTTAGTTGCGGTTTTGACAGTCCTTGGCGTTAGAACAGGTACCTTA
>JBKPSE010000209.1:0-4345 GCA_046765855.1 Acidobacteriota bacterium
CCTCATGGTGAATGACGTGCGAGCCGTGCAGGTGCCTATGGCCCGAGGAGTACGCAGAGTGCTCGCGAGCACTGCACCTTTGGCAACGTTGGCGTTTTTCACAATAGCCTCCCTAGTATCGTCGCCGCCGCTGACGGCCCAGGCACAGTACGACGCGGGATTGCTGCGAGAGCTGCGCGCCATCAAGGCGATCGACAATCACGCGCATGTCATGAGGCCGGTTGCCGACGATACCGAGTACGACGCGTTGCCGTTCAGCCTGCTCGAGCCGCCGCCCGAAGGGACGATGGCCGCGCCGGCGCCGCTGCGGCCAGAGAATCCGATGTTCGCCAGGGCGACGCAGGGGCTGGTGCTGAAAGAGAAGCGCCGGCAGGAACCTTCTACCTACCCGTCGTGGGTGCTCGATCGCCAGGGAATCGCGATTGCCCTGGCCAATCGCGTCGCGATGGGACCCGACCTGCCGTCCGCACGCTTTCGCTGGGTGCCGTTCGCGGATCCATTCCTGTTCCCGCTCGACAACTCCGCCGCCAAAACGGCAAATCGCGATTACAAGGCGTTCTATCCGGCAGAGGAGAAGCTGCTGCAGCGCTACATGACGGAGTCTGGAGTGAAGGCGCTGCCCGACTCGCTTGCCGACTACTGCCGTTCGATCGTAACCGCAACGCTGGAGCGTCATCGTGCCGCGGGCGCGGTCGCCGAGAAGCTCGAGGCGGCGTATCTGCGGTGGCTGGACTTCGGACCGGCGGACGAAACGGACGCGGCGGCGATCTATGCGCGCTACGCGCGAGGCGGCGTGCCGCCGCCGGCGGATTACAAGCGGCTGCAAGACTATCTGTTCTGGTATGTGTCACGCGAAGCGGGACGGCTTGGAATGGCCGTGCACATCCACGTCGCCAACGGCGGCGGCTTCAACTACGATCAGCGCGGGTCGAATCCGCTGCTCCTCACCTGGGCGTTCAACGAACCGTCCCTGCGCAAGACCAATTTCGTCATCGTGCACGGCGGGTATCCGTACTATCGAGAGACGGCTGGCCTGATCAGCAAGCCGAACGTGTACGCCGACTTCTCGGCGCTGTCGTTTTTCGAAGGCGTTCGCGGCCAGGCGGAGCTGCTGCGCATCTGGCTGAGTGCATGGCCGGAGAAAGTGCTCTTCGGCACCGACGCAACGCCGGTGACCGACACGATCGGATGGGAAGAGACGGGCTGGGCCGCGGCGGAAACGGCGCGCGAAGCGCTGGCGACGGCGCTGACGGGCATGGTGCGCGACGGCGAGATCTCGCGATCGCGCGCCTCCGAGCTCGGCGCCATGCTGCTCCGCGACAACGCAAAAAAGCTCTATGGCTTCTAAAGTGCTCCTGGCATCCCTGGCGCCTCTGACAGCAGCACTGTTGCCAGCGCTGGCAGCGTTGGCGCCTTTCGCAGCCGACGTCGGCTGGCCGATGCACGGCGGTGCCGACAACATCCGCTACTCGCCGCTGACGCAGATCGACAAGAGCAACGTCTCGCAGCTCGAGGTCGCCTGGACCTACGATGCCAAAGACGCGTTCAAGGGATCGGAGATGCAGAGCAATCCGGTCGTCGTCGACGGCGTGCTCTACGCGACGACTCCTTCGCTGAAAGTTGTCGCGCTCGACGCGGCCACCGGACGCGAGCTGTGGAAGTTCGATCCGAGCCATGGCGCACCGAGCGGATCGCGCTTCCGCCATCGCGGCGTCGTCGTGCACGGCGACCGGGTCTTCGTCACCTACCGCAACTGGCTCTACGCGCTGCACGCGCGCAGCGGGCAGCCGATCGCCGGCTTCGGCAGCGATGGCCGCGTCGACCTGCGCGAGGGTCTCGGCCGCCCTGCGGAGAAGCTGACGGTCACGGCGAGCACGCCCGGGGTGGTCTTCGAAGATCTGTTGATCATGGGCAGCACGGTTCCCGAGACGCTGCCGTCCGCGCCCGGCGATATTCGCGCCTTCGACATCAACACCGGCAAGATCCGCTGGTCGTTCCACACCATTCCGCATCCGGGCGAGTTCGGGTATGACAGCTGGCCGCCCGATGCCTGGCAAATCGCCGGAGGCGCCAACGCCTGGGCGGGCGTTTCGGTCGACACGCGCCGTGGACTCGTCTTCGCTGCAACCGGTTCGGCGTCGTTCGACTTCTACGGCGCCAACCGCGCCGGCGACAATCTCTTCGCTGACTGCGTTCTGGCGCTCGACGCACGCACCGGCAAGTACAAATGGCACTTCCAGGGGTTGAAGCACGACATCTGGGATCTCGATTTTCCTGCGGCGCCGAATCTGGTGACGGTGTCGCGCGGCGGCCGCAAGATCGACGCGGTTGCGCAGGTGACCAAGACCGGCTTCGTTTTCGTGCTCGATCGGGAAAACGGAAAGCCGCTGTTCCCGATCGAATACCGCCAAGTGCCGGGATCGCGAATCGAGGGAGAGGTCGCCGCGAAGACGCAGCCCGTCCCGGCGCGGCCGCCGGCGTTCGCGCGCAGCGGACCCACCGAAGCGATGCTGACGCAGCGCACGCCGGAAGCGCACGCCGCCGTGCTGGCGCAATTCCGCGCCTTGAAGTCAGGACTCTTCACTCCGCCCTCAGCCGAGGGCACGATCATCTTTCCCGGCGTCGACGGCGGGGCGGAATGGGGCGGCGCCGCGTTCGACCCGGAGACGGCACTGCTCTTCGTCAACGCCAACGAGATGCCGTGGATCGTCCGGCTGATTCCGAACGACGACACGTCGCTCTACAACGCGAAATGCGCCGCCTGCCACAAGTCCGATCGGACCGGCACGCCGGCGGCGCCGTCGCTCGTCGACATCGGCAAACGCAAGACCCAGGAGCAGCTCATCGAAGTGATCCGTCACGGCACCGGGCGCATGCCCGGCTATCCTGATCTCGGTGCGAAGAACACCAACGACCTGGTCCAGTTCCTGCTCACCGGCAAGGATCGCGGGGCCGATCCGGAGTTGAAGAAGGATCCCACTTACGTGAAGTACCGCAGCGACGGCGAAACGCTGTGGCGCGATCCAGATGGTTACCCGCCGATCACGCCGCCCTGGGGCACGCTGAACGCGATCGATCTGAACGCGGGCACGATTCGCTGGCGCATTCCTTTCGGCGAATATCCTGAGCTCGCCGCCAAGGGGTTGCATAACACGGGCAGCGACAACTATGGCGGTCCCGTCGTCACCGCCAGCGGTCTCTTGTTCATCGGCGCAACCAACTTCGACCGGAAATTCCACGCCTACGACAAGCTGACCGGCAAACTCCTGTGGGAAACCACGCTGCCTGCGGCCGGCAACGCCACTCCGTCGATCTATTCGATCAACGGCCGTCAGTTTATCGTCATCGCCTGCGGCGGCGGCAAGAACGGCGCCCCCTCGGGCAGCACGATCGTCGCGTTCGCGCTGAGACGGTGAACCAAACGCCGTGCTGAAGGTGATGACCATGCGGTGGCTGCTGAAAGGGCTGCTGGAAGGAGTGCCACCGCTGCTGGCCGCGCTCTGCTTCAGCGCACCAGCAGCACCCGACGCACCGCCAGCACAAGCACCCTCAGCACCCGCCGCACCCTTCGCATCATCAGCACGTCAGTTTGAAGACGACTATGCCCGCCTCCAGCGCGGCCGCACCTACGTCAGGACCGTCTCGACCGGGGCGATGAAGCGGCGGCACGGCGGGTTCGAATACTGGCTGGTCGTGCCGAAGTCTTACGACCCAGAGAAGAGATACCAGGTGCTCTTCTATCTGCACGGCGGCGTGATGCGGCCGGACCCGTCTTTGCGCGGCGACGGATCGGTGCGGCTGGAATCGGGCGAGCAGATCTACATCATGCCCGCGGGATGGAGCGAGGCGCCGTGGTGGAGCGACGCGCAGGTCGGCAGCCTGCGCGCGATCCTGGAAGACGTGAAACGCGAATACAACGTCGACGAGAACCGTGTGTTCCTGTCGGGCGTATCGGACGGCGGCACGGGCGTCTTCTACATCGCCATGCGCGATACCACGCCGTACGCCGGTTTTCTGCCGCTCAACGGCTACGTGCTCGTGCTCCGCAATCCTGCGCTGTCCATCGGCAGCGGCCTGTTCCTCAACAACCTTCGCAACAAACCGTTCTTCATCGTCAACGGCGGCAAGGATCCGCTCTATCCAGTCGGCCTCGTCGAGCCGTCAGTTGCCTATATGAACGCGGCAGGCGTGGCGATCACATACCGGCCGCAGCCGCAGGCGGGACACGACACGAGCTGGTGGCCTGTCGTGCGCGACGAGTTCCAGGCGTTCACGAAGGCGCATCCCCGCATGCCGCTGCCCGATCGACTGACGTGGGAGGTCTCCGGAACGCGCGCGTGGAACC
>JBKPSE010000210.1:0-4996 GCA_046765855.1 Acidobacteriota bacterium
GGTGGCCGACTCGGAGCTGCGGCGGGCCAAGGATCACCTCAAGGGCAGCCTGATGCTGAGCCTCGAGAACACCGCCAGCCGCATGTCGCACCTGGCGCGGCAGGAGATCTATTTCGAACGGCACTTCGGACTCGACGAGACGCTCGCGGGCGTGGAGCGCGTCACCGCGGCGGATGTCACACGCGTGGCCGGCGAGCTCTTCGCGAACGGTTCGCTCGCCGTCACGATCGTGGGACCCTCTCGCTGCGATGTGACGCGCGCACAGCTCGACCTCGGCTGACGATGATTGCACGCTACACGAACCCGGAAATGGGCGGCATCTGGAGCGACCAGCGCCGCTACGAGACCTGGCTCGAAGTGGAGCTTGCCGCCGCCGATGCAATGGCCGAAGCGGGACTGATTCCCAGGGCGGATGCCGCCGAGATGCGCGCGAAGGCGGCCTTCGACATTGCCCGCATCGACGCCATCGAACAGGTCACCCAGCACGACGTCATTGCGTTCACGACGGCGGTGGCCGAGAAGGTCGGGCCTGCGGCGCGCTGGCTGCACTTCGGCCTGACCTCTTCCGACGTGATCGATACCGCGCAGGCGCTGCAGATGCGCGAGGCCTGCGCCTTGATCATCAAGAACATCGGCGGCCTGATGGAGGCGGTGCGCGACCGCGCCGAGGAGCATCGCCGCACGCCGATGATCGGACGCACGCACGGCGTGCATGCCGAGCCGATGACTTTCGGTCTCAAGCTCGCGCTCTGGTATGCGGAACTGCAGCGCGACCTGGACCGGCTGCTGCGCGCGCGCGACGTCGTGTCGGTCGGGAAGATTTCCGGCGCCGTCGGCACGTTCGCGCACCTCGACCCGTCAATCGAGGCAAGCGTGTGTTCCCGGTTGGGTCTCGAGCCGGCGCCGGTCTCCTCGCAGGTGATCCAGCGCGACCGCCACGCGGAGCTGCTTGCGGCGCTCGCGATCACTGCGGCCTCGCTCGAGAAGTTCGCGCTCGAAATCCGCGGCTTGCAGAAGACGGAAATCGGTGAAGTGGAGGAGCCGTTCGGCAAGGGGCAGAAGGGCTCGTCGGCGATGCCGCACAAGCGCAATCCGATCGGTTGCGAACAGATCGTCGGTCTCGCGCGGCTGCTCAGAGGCAACGCCATGGCGGCGATGGAGAACGTCGCGCTCTGGCACGAACGCGACATTTCCCATTCATCGGTCGAGCGGGTCATCCTGCCCGACAGCTTCATCGCGCTCGATCACATGCTGCGCCGCTTCACGCGCATCGTCCGCGGCATGGTCGTCTACCCGGAGCGCATGCGCGAGAATCTCGCCCGCTCGCGCGGCGTGGTGTTTTCCGGGACGCTGCTGCTCGAGCTGGCCCGCCGCGGCATCTCGCGCGAGCAGGCATACGAGTGGGTGCAGCGCAACGCGATGCGCGCGTTCCACGAGCAGAAAGACTTCAAGACGCTGTTCCTCGCCGACCCGGATGCGATGAGGGTGCTCACGCCGGCGGACGTGGAAAAGGCGTTCGACCTCAACGATCAGTTGCGCAACGTCGATCACGTGATGGATCGAGCGTTTCGCTCGGCAGCCGTGGGCACGGCCTGAGACGGACGACCTGTAGGCAGCTCCCGCCTCGGGCGGGAGAGCCACATGGCGGTAGATGCCAGAGGGTGGGAGATCCGGAGGACGATGAAAGCTCGCGTGTTCGTGACGTTGAAGAAATCCGTGTTCGATCCACAAGGCAAGACGATCCAGGACGCGCTGCACTCGCTCGGCTATCAGGGCGTCAGCGACGTGCGGCAAGGCAAGTTCTTCGAGCTCGAGCTCGACACCGCGTCGGCAGGCGAGGCGCAAACGCTCGCCGCCGAAGTTGCAGACAAGTTGCTCGCCAAACCGGTCATCGAGAGCTACAGAGTTGAAGTTGATTAAGCGGAGCCGACAATGAAATTCGGAGTCGTGGTGTTCCCCGGATCCAATTGCGACCACGACGCGTTCCACGCCGCCCACGACGTCCTTGGCCAGCAGGCGGAATTCCTGTGGCACAAGGACACCTCGTTGAAGGGGGCGGATGTCGTCGTGCTGCCCGGCGGATTCGCGCATGGCGATTACCTGCGCACCGGCGCGATCGCGCGCTTCTCGCCAATCATGCCGGCGATCCTCGATTTCGCGAGAAAGGGCGGGCCGGTCATCGGCATCTGCAACGGCTTCCAGGTGCTTCTCGAAGCGGGCCTGCTGCCGGGCGCGATGCTGCGCAACCGCGATCTCAAGTTCCACTGCGAGCACGTCTACGTCTGCGTCGAACAGACGGACACGCCGTTCACCGCGTCGGCCAGGAAAGGGCAGCGGCTGCGGTTGCCGGTCGCGCACGGCGAAGGAAACTACTATGCCGAGCCGGACGTGATTCGAGCGCTCGAAGACGAGCGGCGCGTGATCTTCCGCTATTGCGACGCGCAGGGACAGACGACCGACGCCGCCAATCCCAACGGCGCGCTGAATAACATCGCGGGTATCTGCAACGAAGCGCGCAACGTGGTCGGATTGATGCCGCATCCGGAGCGCGCCTGCGAGGCAGCCCTCGGCAGCGCCGATGGTCTGGTGCTGTTCGAATCGGTGCTCGCCTCGATTGCCGGAACCGCGCAGGCGATCGGCGGCCGCGCCGCCACTCAACGATGAGCACCGTTACTCCAGAGGAATACGAGCGCATCACGCGTTCGCTGAAACGCGAGCCGACCGAGACGGAGCTCGGCATCTTCTCGGTGATGTGGTCCGAGCACTGCAGTTACAAGAGCTCGCGCATTCATCTCAAGAAGCTCCCGACCCGCGGTCCGCGCGTGCTGCAGGGACCGGGTGAGAACGCCGGCGCCGTCGACATCGGCGGCGGCCTTGCCGCGGTCTTCAAGATCGAATCGCACAACCATCCATCGTTCATCGAGCCGTACCAGGGCGCGGCGACCGGCGTCGGCGGCATCATCCGCGACATCTTCACCATGGGCGCTCGGCCGATCGCGCTGTTGAACGCGCTGCGCTTCGGCCCGCTCGATGGCGAACATGCGACACGCACGCGCCGGATCATGGAAGGGGTCGTCAGCGGCATCGCCGGCTACGGCAACAGCATCGGCATCCCGACGGTTGGAGGGGAGATCGCCTTCGAGGCGTCCTACGTGCACAATCCTCTCGTCAACGTGCTCTGCCTCGGCATCGTCGCGGCGGACGCGCTTGTGAAAGGCAACGCCTCGGGCGCCGGCAATCCTGTCTATTACGTCGGCGCCAAGACCGGGCGCGACGGGATTCATGGCGCGACCATGGCGTCGGCGGAATTCGACGAGAAGGCGCTGGAGAAGCGTCCGGCGGTGCAGGTCGGCGATCCCTTCATGGAGAAGCTGCTGCTCGAGGCGTGTCTCGAACTGATGGCCACCGACGCGCTGATTGGCGTGCAGGACATGGGCGCGGCGGGCCTGACCTGTTCGACGTGCGAGATGGGATCGCGCGGAGGCGCCGGCGTCGAGATAGACGTGATGCACGTGCCGCAGCGTGAGTCCGGCATGACGCCGTACGAGATCATGCTGTCGGAATCGCAGGAGCGCATGCTGCTCGTCGTCAAAAAGGGACGCGAGGCGGAAGTCGAGAAGATCTTCGAGAAATGGGATCTCCACGCGGCGCACATCGGTGAAGTCACCAGCGACGGCTACATGCGTGTGAAGGACCATGGCAAGGTGGTGGCCGAGATCCCGAACACCGCGCTGGTCGATGAAGCGCCCGTTTACGATCGGCCGACAGCGAAGCCGTCCTATCTCGACGACGTGAGGGAATTCGATCCGGCGTCACTGAAAGAGGTCCCGGCGCAGGATGCGTTGCTGCGTCTGCTGGCGTCGCCGACGATTGCGAGCAAGCGGTGGGTGTACCGCCAGTACGACACCATGGTGCGGACCAACACGATTGCCGCCGCCGGTATGGGCGCGGGCGTCGTTCGCGTCAAAGGCACCAATCGCGCGCTGGCGATCTCGACCGACGGCAACGGCCGCTACTGCTACCTCAATCCTCGCCGCGGCGCGATGCTCGCCGTCGCCGAAGCGGCCCGGAACGTCGCGTGTTCCGGCGCCGTTCCGATTGGCGCGACCAACTGCCTGAACTTCGGCAACCCCGAACGTCCGGAAATCATGTGGCAGCTCGTCGAGGCGATTGAGGGCATCGCCGAAGCGTGCCGCGCCCTCGATGTGCCAATCACCGGCGGCAACGTCAGCCTCTACAACGAGACCGACGGCCAGGCGATCTATCCGACGCCGATCATCGGCGTTGTCGGAGTCATGGAGGACGCGTCGCGTGTGCTGACGCGCGCGTTCCGCGGCGCCGGTGACGCAGTCGTCCTGCTCGGGGACGATCGCGGCGAGTTGGGCGGCAGTGAGTTTCTCAAGATCGTCCACGGCCTCGTGCGCGGCGATGCTCCGGCGTTGGACCTGGCGCGCGAGGCGGCTCTGATCAAGGTTGTCACCGGCGCTGCCACCGACGGCCTCCTGCGATCGGCGCACGATTGTTCCGACGGCGGCATCGCGGTGACTCTTGCCGAATGCTGCTTCGACACCGGCGGCATCGGCGTTTCTGTCGAGCTCGCTTTGGCTCCTTCGCTGCCTTCGTACTCTTCGTTGTTCAGTGAAAGCCCCTCCCGAATCGTCGTGTCGGTTGACGCGTCTAAAGAGAGGGAGCTGTTGCAGCGCGCCACCGCGGCGGGTGTGCCCGCGCGGCGCATCGGCACGACGGGCGGCTCTCGTCTCGAGATCGCCGTTCGCGGACAGAAAGTTGTGGACCTCGCGGTCGCGGAAGCCGAGAATCTCTGGGCAACCGCGCTCGAGAAGCATTTCAAAAGGGCCGTCGCATGAAAGAGCTGCCGCAGGTTGGCGCCGCAACGACGCGAGCGCTCGAAGAGCGCGAGCAGCTGCTGCCGCAAGTTGGCGCCTCAGGAGCAGCGAGTACGCGAGCGCTCGAAGAGCGCGAGCAGCAGGATAAATAC
>JBKPSE010000211.1:0-3795 GCA_046765855.1 Acidobacteriota bacterium
GGTGAAGACCGTCGGCCGCAAGCAGGTGGTCGGCCGTCCTTTCATGTACGGCACGACGCGCGAGTTCCTCGACCGATTCGGATTGAACGACATTGGCGACTTGCCGAAGGTCGACGAACTTTCCGACGCGCTCGGCTTCGATCTGCCCGCCGGCCTCGCCGAGCCAGCGGAGACGACGTCGCCGCTGCCATTCGAGGACGCGCCCGGCGGTGACGCGGCACCCGCCGACGAGCCGATTGAACACGCAGCGGTGGCCGAAGCTGAGAAGGATACCGAGAGCGTCCACTGACGCGGCAACGGAGTTCCAGACCGATTCGCGCGAACCGCGGATTTTCGCGCTTGCCTTCTTGTCGCGTTCGCGCCGGCCGCGACCTACGTGCCGGCGCGCCGCGCCGCCGACCTGGATCCTGTCGTCGGCTTGATGCGCTCGTGACGACCCGCCGCCAGGCCGGCGGCCCGCTGGAGCCGTCCGACCTCCTGAGGCGTCAGCTCGCGCCAGTGTCCCGGCGGAATATCGGGATCCTCGACCGGGCCGATGCGCACGCGCTTCAGGCGCACGACCGGATGGCCCACGGCATCGAACATCTGCCGCACCTGGCGCTGCCGCCCCTCGTGGATCGAGATCTCGACGATGGTCTGCTCGCCGCCGCCTTTGGCGAACGGTTCTGAAGCGCGAATTTTTGCCGGCGCCGTCCGCCGCCCTTCGATCGTCACCCCTCGCGCCAGACGGTCGAGCGCGTGCTCGTCGGGAATACCTTTGACGCGCGCTTCGTAGACCTTTTCCACTTCGTGCCGCGGATGCGTCAGCCTTGCCGCAAGCTCGCCGTCGTTGGTGAGAATCAGCAGCCCTTCCGAGTCATAGTCGAGACGGCCGACCGGATAGACGTACTCGCGCACCCCGCGCATCAGGTCCATGACCGTTGGACGCCCTTGAGGATCGCTGCGGGTCGTGATGTAGCCGCGCGGTTTGTTGAGCAGGATGTAACGCCGCCGCTGTTCGCTTCGGATGCGGCGGCCGTCGACCTTGATCTCGTCAACCGCCGGATCGGCTTTCGTGCCGAGCTCGGTAACGGTCCTGCCGTTGACCGAGACGCGTCCCTGCACGATGAGCTCCTCGGACAACCGGCGGGATGCGACCCCGGCAGCGGACAGAATCTTCTGCAGCCGCTCTCCGCCGCCTCTTGCCTCGCTCGTTTTTCTCCCGTCCTTCGTCTTTCCCGCGTTGTCACTCATTGAGCACGCCTGCCCAGAAGTCTATCAGCCGCCAGATCGCGGACACCGTCGAGGCCCGGTCGACCTCTGCATGCGTAATCAGCGGCGTCAACAGGACGTGGACCGGAATGTTGCGCGCCGCCAGTTCTCGCGCCAGCAGCGTTGACTCGATCGCTGGAACGACATTGTCGTCGGTGCCGTGCAGCAGATACACCGGCACGGCTGGCAGCGGCGATCGCGCTGGCGACAGAGACGGATCGCCGCCCAGATCCCCGACGTACGGCAGCAGCACGGGTCCGAGCCGCGCCACGTCGCGCGCGTTGACGTAGTTCATATAGGTGCGTGCCGGCTCGTCGAGCGTTCCGGCGAGCGTCTTCGCGCGCGCGAATTCGATCTGCGCTTTCGGCTTGTCGACCATGTCGAGGCGCGAGGCTTCGAGGTACGAGAGGATCGCGTCGCGCAGCGGCTGCACTTGCGCCGCGGGGACGACGCGATCGGCGGCGCCGAGGAGGACGATCGCGAGCCCGTAATCATGCGGCGGCCGTACGGCTCCGTCCGGCTGGACCCCGGTGCAGAGATACCGCAGCGTGCGCGGCAGATCGCTGTGGCCGCCGAACGCCATCACGAAATCGACGCCCTTGGCAATCGCGGGGCGCGCGGCGGCGACGATCGACAGCCCGCCGCCGAAGCTGATGCCGAGCATTCCGATCCGGCCGTCACGTCCCGCGTATTCGCCGCGCCGCAGCATCCACGCAGCCGCGTCCTCGATCATGTCCGTCGTCCGCGTGGTGATCCGATAGTGCACGAGATCGGCAAGTTCGACGGTCAGCACCGGATGGCCCATCGACGCGATGTCACGCGCGAAGCCGACCAGGCGCGGTTCGTCGATACCCGCGGCGTGCACGCCGGGCACGAGCAGGATGCCGCGGCCCGAGGCGCGATACGGCTGGTAGGCGCGCGCCTTCAAGACCCCGCCGCGCCACGGCACGGAAGGCACGTCCATCGCGGTGACGCTCGTCGTCTCCCACGCGGCTATCGTCCGCGCCGGTCCCTGCATGTTGGCGGCGATGACGACGAACGCCGCTCCCTCGCCGTAGGCGGGGACGCCTGCCGCGCGCAGCCCGACGAGCGCGAGCACGATCGCGACGACCGCGATTCTCGTCCGCGTCCAGGCTGCCGGTCGGCGCGCGCTCGTCCGCACGAAGTGAAGAATAATAGAAAGGTGGGGAAGCGGTTGATTATCGCGATCGACGGCCCTTCAGGCGCTGGCAAGGGGACGGTGGCGCGCGCGTTGGCGGCGCGGCTCGGATACCGCCACGTCGACACCGGGGCGATGTACCGCGCACTGGCCTGGAAGGCGACCCGTGACGGCCTCGATCTCAACGATGCCGCGGCCGTTGCGTCGCTCGGCGAGCGGTCGACATTCACGCTCGAAGGCGGCCGTGTGGAGATCGACGGCCACGACGTGAGGAGCGCGATTCGCACACCGGAGATGGACAAGGCGGCAACCGCGGTTGCGCGCCATCCCGCGGTGCGTGCCGTGCTGGTCGCGACGCAGCGCGAGCTCGGTCAAGGCGGCGGCGTGGTGATGGAGGGACGGGACATCGGCACGGTGGTCTTTCCCGACGCCGACGTGAAGATTTATCTGGACGCGTCCCCCGAGGAACGCGCGCGGCGCCGCGCCGCGGATCCGGCGCATGCCAGCTCGAAAACCGCGCAGCTCTCCGACGTGGCAACCGCGCTGGCCGAGCGCGACAGAAACGATTCGACCCGTGCCGTGTCGCCGCTCTCGATCGCTCAGGACGCGACGGTCGTCGACACGACGGGTGTGCCTATTGAAGACGTGATTGAGAAGGTGCTGCAGCTGGTGATCGACGCGCGCTGAGCGAAGGCCCCGCCCCTCTCATTCTTCCTCGTGATCCGGATAATCCTCCGCTGACGCCGGATCGAGCTCCCAGCGGTGCTTGTCGCGGCTGGCGATCTTGTCCGCGCCCTTGAGCTCTTCATTGTCGGCATATTCGACGCCGAGCGCGCGGCCGATGTCGTCGACGCGATCCTGATCCGGAGTCGGGTTGTCGCCGCCCGGCGCTTCGTCGCCGACGGCGTAAGCGTCTTCCCAATCGGCGTCGACGTCGCCGCCGGTCATCGCCGGGCTCGTTTCGGTGTGCTCGCGCTTGGCGTTGCGCAGCGCGGCGCGGCCGCTGCGCGCTGCCGAACCGTGGCGATCCATGTTCAGGCTTGATGGCGGACCCGGCACGCTTTCCTCGACTTCGCGCAGGCGCTTTCGTTCGCGCTCGAGTCCAGGAGCCAGACGCGTTCCGCCGGCGCCGGCGGCCGTGCCGGTCGAGCGTTTGGTCGGCATCGGATTGGTTCGTCCGCGCACGGTGCGGCCGGTATCGGGGGTCTGTGCGAGCGTGGATTCCTTGCCGGTTCCGCCGGCTCGCGAGCCGCCGCGGCCCTTGGCGCTCCGGCCTCCCTTCGCGATGGCGCGCGGCCGGGCCGCGGACGGGCGCGCCGCCTTTCGCTTGCCAGGTCGCGGTGGGTTCTTTGCCTGTTTCCGGCGCGCTTTACCCGCCGGGGTCC
>JBKPSE010000212.1:0-4048 GCA_046765855.1 Acidobacteriota bacterium
TAGGGAATGAAGCCGGCTTTCTGCAGGGTCTTGCGCGAGGGGCGATTGTCGCGGCCGCATCGCGCCGCGGGGATGCTCCCGATGTCATATGCCCGCCGCTTCAATTCCTGCACCAGATACGCGCCAAAACCGCGGCGGCGAAACGGCTCCTCGATGTCCATGTAGACATCGCCATATGGCGGATTGTAGTGAAAGAGGATGCCGCCTTTGCCCGCGGTTTTGCCGTCGACCTCCAGGAGAAACTCGGGTCCGCCCTGCCGCTCGATGATCGAGGCGCGCACTTCCTCATCCGATGTGAGCGGCTGCAGCACGGCGCCGTTGGCCGGAAGCGTCGTCGTGAACGCATCGCGGAAGACGATCGCTTCGCTCGACACATCGTGCGCATAGGTGTGCAGCATCGCGGCGAGCAGCAGGTCGTTGGACTGGATCTCCATCAGCCGCGCTTCCGAGGCCGCGACGAATGCTTCGAAGAGATCGAACGCGCGCGACCGGTGCTCCGGCAGGACATAGAACTCGAGGATGGTCGGCTTGTTCTTCCACGGCCCGGCAACGGCGACGGTGCCGAAGCCGACCATGAGCGCGTCGAGACCGAGCGCATACGTCATCGTCCAACCCGTACGGGTGTGAATCGAATCCTTCGTCAGCTGGCAGTTCATCTCCTGCCGGTATCGCGTCCGCAGCGGCAGGACCACGGGCGCGACCGTCAACGCAGCATGTACCTGCACCGCGCTACTCCTTACCGGGGAAACCTCGCTCATCGCAAAGTGACAAGCGTGCCGCGCGCCCTCGTTCCACCGGCCGTCACTCGTCGCGCAACGCAATCAGCGGATCGATCCGCGCCGCGCGACGCGCCGGCAGATAGCTGGCGAGGAGCGCGACGGCGATCAGGACGAACGAGACCGACACGTAGACCGACGGATCCGTCGGCCGGACGTTGAACAGCAGGCTCGTCATCGACCGGCTGAGCAGCGCGGCGCCAATCAGGCCGAGCGCGACGCCGATGCCGCCTTTCCATAAACCCTGCCGCAGAATCAGGCCGGCAATCTGGCCGCGCGACGCGCCGATCGCGCTGCGCACGCCAATCTCACGCGTGCGCTGTGACACATCGTAGGCCAGCACGCCGTAGATGCCGAGCGCCGACAGGAACAGGGCCACCCCGGCGAACGCCGCGAGCAGCAGCATCACCGCGCGCCGGCTGTCGAACGACGAATCCACTGCTTCCTCGAGTCCGCCGGCGTCGAACAGCGGAAGCGCGGGATCGATCTCGCGGACTTTGGCGCGCAGCGCCGATACCACATCACTGGCGGGGCGCGCCGTTCGCACGAACATCGTGAAGCCGCCGGGCCGTCCTCCCTGCACGACTTGGTAGATGAACGGGTTGCCGCTCTTCTCCTCGACGCCGTTGTGCGGCACATCCTTGACGACGCCGATGATCGTCGGCCAGTCTTCCGGCTTGGCCGGCCGGCCGCCAAACGCGAAGTGCCCGCCGACGGCGGAGCGGTTGGGGAAGAACTTCCGCGCGAAGCTCTGATCGACGACGAACACGCGGCGGCTCGGGTTCATGTCTGCTTCTTCGTAGAAGCGGCCTTCGACCAGCTTCAGCCCCAGCGTTTCGAGGTATCCCGGCGTCACCAGCACGCGGAAGGCGCCGGGCTGCGGCGCACCTGGCGGCAGCGTATCGTTCTCGAGCGTGAACGCGTTGATCGGCAGCCCGCCCTGAAACGGCGTCGAAGCCGACAGCGCCACGGACGTCACTCCCGGAATCTCCCGCATCGCCTGCAACAGGCGTTCGCGAATCTTGCTCGCGGCTTCATCGCTCGCACGGTACTGCCGCGTCAACGCAATGCGCGCGGTCACGACGTGGGCCGCGTCCAGACCGGTATCGACGCGCAGCGCCTCGGCGAAGCTGTGAATGAGCAGCCCCGCGCCGGTCAGCAGCATCAACGCCACGCCGACCTGCGCCACGACCAGAACGCCGCTGAGCGCGCGCACGCCGCGGCTCGACGACGCGCCGCGCGAACTGCTCTGGATGATCGCGGCGAGATTGGTGCGCAGGATGTGAAACACCGGGATGACGCCGATGATCAGACCGATCACGAGTGCGAGCGCGACGGCGAAGCCGAGCACGCGCCAGTCGAGCGTTGCCGGCAGCGACTGCGGCATCATCCGTGCGAGATAGCGATTCGTCACCCGCAGCGCTCCCCCGGCTATCGCCAGCCCCAGCACCGAGCCGAGGAAGGTGAGCAGCATGCTCTCGAGCAGGAACTGCCGCGCGATCGTGACGCGACTGGCGCCGAGCGCCGAACGAATCGCCATCTCGGACTGGCGTGCGTTCGAGCGTGCCAGCAGGAGATTGGCAACGTTGAAGCAGCCGATGAGCAGCACGAATGCGACGCCGCCCTGCAGCATCAGCAGGGTTGCCCGCACCGGCTGGACGCGCTGCTCCTGCACGCCGCCGACGTTCATCGTCATGCCGGAGCGCTCCACGAACGCCTTCAACGGCGGCGGCCCCGCGTCGACGTAGCGCTTTTCCAGGACCTTGGCCTCGGCGTCTGCCTGGCCTGCCGTGACGCCCGGTTTGAGGCGGCCGAACAACTGCAGACCGACGCCGTAGCGCCCCTGCGGGTTCTCGGCGGCCGCCGGCCAGCTCAATGGCACGATGAACTTCATGCGCGCGTCCATCGCTTCCAGGACGCGAGGCGCCACGCCGATCACCTTGTAGGCTTCATCGTCGATCCGCACCTCCTTGCCGAGGACCTCCGGGCTTTCCTGGAACTGCGTCTGCCAGTAGGTTTGGGTGAGGACGATCACCTTATCGGCGCCGGGTTTGTTCTGGTCTTTGGTGAAGAAGGCGCCGAGCAGCGGCTGTATTCGCAGGATGTTGAAGATTTCGGCAGTCGCCCTGACGCCGGGCGAGCGGACGACGGAATCCTTGTCGCCGACCAGACCGTAAAAGAACGTCCACAGCGCAAGGCTCTCGTAGGAGGTCCCGTTCCGGGAATAGTCAAGGTAGAAGGGGACGTTGGCCGGCATGTGGTGCAAGCCGGCCTTCGACGCCGACGTGTACAACTCGACGATCCGTTGCGGCTCCTGATAGGGGAGCGGCTTCAACATCAGTGAATAGACAGAGGAGAAAATTGCCGTTGTCGCCCCAATGCCCAGCCCGAGCGTGAGCAGAGTCGTGACGGTGATCCCCTTGGACTTCCACAGCAGACGGAAAGCATGTCGCATGACCGGATGGTAACGGTTTCTCTCCCGTACTTGTTCCATTTCGACGTTCGCCGTTGATTCTTGCGGCCGGCATGTAATAGTCGGCCGTCTGGCGCGTCTAGGCAGGTAGGACGCATGACGTGACCACGGCCACCCTGCACTTGGGCATACCGATCGAGATGACTTCCACACCGGGGTTGGCCGGTTTCGCCGGGTTGTACGAGCGGCACTACGAGGCGGTGTTCCGGGCGGCGCTGCGCGTCACCGGAAGTCCGTCCGACGCCGAAGACGTCCTTCAGACGGTGTTCCTGCGCGTGCTGTCGCGGCGGGACGACGGGGATGCAGCCGCGCGGCCGGCCGCCTACTTCCGGCGCGCGGCTGTGAATGCCGCCGTCGATTTGCTGCGGCGGCGCGCGAGCCACGCCGATGTGGCCTACGACGATCAGGCGCCGCATGCCGCGATCGAGTCGGGGCTGCTGCTGAAAGAGCAGCTCCGGCGCGCGATCGCGACGCTCGACAGCGAGGACGCGACCCTGTTCGTGCTGCGGTACGTCGAGGGACTGTCGAATCAAGAGCTCGCGGACGAGTTCCAGCTCGAGAAGAACAACGTCGCCGTGCGGCTGCATCGAATTCGGATGCGGCTGCAGGCGGAATTGGATCGATAGCCGGCGAACGGCGAGCGAGCCCGACGAACGGGGCGAGCCGGCGAAGCGGCGAGCGAGTGAGGCGGTAGGGGAGTCCGAGGGGCGACGCCCCTCGGAAAAGGAGATGAGATGTCAGAAGATCGACTCGACAGCGCGGTAGCGGAACTGAAGCAGGAGACCGTCGACGCGGCGAC
>JBKPSE010000213.1:0-2584 GCA_046765855.1 Acidobacteriota bacterium
CGACTTGCACCTGCGTCGCGATCAGCTCGGTTCCCTTCGCGCTCCACACGGTCGGTACGGTAGCTTTCGTCGCCGGCGCGGGAACGTCCCGCTTTCCGAGCAGCGCGGCATCGGGCTTGAAGCGCAGCGCCGCCGTCGGGATCACCAGAACGTCGTCTCTGCGCGCGACCTCGATCGTGACGTTCGCGGTCATGCCCGGTTTGAGTTTCAGCGACGGATTCGGTGCATCGATGATCGCGGCGTACGTGACGACGTTGTTCGCGGTGGTTGGATTGAGGCGGACCTGCGTCACCGCGCCGGTGAAGGTCTCGGACGGATAGGCGTCGACGCGGAAGTCCACCGCCTGTCCCTCGTGAATCTGCCCCACATCGGACTCGTCGATGTTCGCGTTGACCTGCATCTCGGATAAATCAGCGGCGATCACGAACAGCGTCGGCGCCGACAGACTGGCCGCCACCGTCTGGCCCACGTCGACGTTGCGGGCGATGATGACGCCGTCGATCGGCGATCGTATGACTGTCTTGGCCAGATTCACCTGCGCTGTCTCTACGGCGGAACGCGCCTGCACGACTCTGGCTTCAGCGCCGGCGACCTGCGCCTTCGCGCTCCGGCTCGCTGTCTCGGCCGATTGCAGATCGGCGGCCGCCAGAAGCTGCCTTGCGGACAGATCGCGGGCACGCGTCAGTGCCGCGTCGGTTGCCTGCTCGGCAACGGTGAGGCGCTCCACTTCGGCCTGCGCGTTGACGAGCGCGGCGTCCGCCTGTTCCACCGCACTGCGAAAGCTGGACTGCTCCAGCGTGGCGAGCAGCTGCCCTTTCTTCACGATGTCGTTGAAGTCGGCGTTGAGGGCCTCGATGGTGCCGGACACCTGACTGCCCACCTGGACCATCGTGACCGCCTGGAGCGTGCCGGTCGCCGACACGACGTTGACGATGTTGCCCCGCGTCACCGCCTCGGTGATGAGGGCCGGCGCGTCGTCGCCCCGCCTGGCGTAGACCGCACCAACAGTGATGGTGGCCGCGGCGAACAGGGCGGAAATCGCGAACGGAGTACGTTTCATCCTACTGAGGGATACGGCCCGGTCGTGACGGAACGGTGGCGGGCGGATGACAAATCGATGGCAAGGCCTCCCCCACCACTGCCGCCGCTACACTGGAGACATGGCTGCTCAGGACGGCGCAGACAAACCCGGCGGGCGGGTCCTGGTCGTCGAAGACGATCCCCACATCCGCGAGCTGGTGCTGCTGCACCTCGGGCTCGAAGCGCTGCAGACCGTCGCCGCCGCCGACGGAACTGAAGGGTTGCGGATCGCGCGCAGCCAGCCGTTCGACTTGATCATCCTTGACGTCATGCTGCCCGGGCTCGACGGCATTACCGTCTGCCGCGCGATCCGGCGCGAGTCGCACTTGAAGGACGTGCCGATCCTGATGCTGACGGCGCGGCGGGAAGAAGCAGACAAGGTCAACGGCCTGGAGAGCGGCGCCGACGATTACCTCACCAAGCCGTTCGGCATCCGCGAATTCGTCGCCCGAGTGCGCGCGCTGCTGCGGCGACGGCGCAGCGCGGCCAATGCGTCGGCGCTTGACGCGCCGGTGACGGTGTCGGGGCTGCACATCGATCCGGCGCGGCGCCAGGTCAGGGTCAACGATCACGATGTCGAGCTCACCGCGCACGAGTTCGATCTGCTCTACGTGCTCGCCAGCAACCGCGGCATCGTCTTCAGCCGCGACGCGCTCGTTCAGCGCGTCTGGGGCGGAGACACGCACATCACCGAGCGCAGCGTCGACACCCTGGTCAAGCGGCTGCGCAAGAAGATCGAGGACAACCCGGCCGAGCCACGCTATATCTCGACGGTCTGGGGAACCGGCTACAAGTTCATCGATGTTTAGGACGCCGGTAGCGAGCATCGTGCGCGGCAGTCGAACGAAGCGCCGCGCGACAGAGCGTGCAGGGACGTCCGCCGCGCGAAGCTCCTCCGATGAGGAACGCCGCTGGTACCGCAGCCTCTACTGGCGCATCGCGCTGGGTTACGTGGCGCTGCTGGCGCTGCTGCTGCTGGTGCAAACGAGTCTCGCTCTCTGGATGATAGGCAACGTCTGGGGACGGGCAAACCGCACGCCGGCGCAGTTCGCCGACATGGTGGCACAGGATCTCGGCGCGCAGCTCGGGCAGAATCCCGGGCTCGATCTGAATGCCTATCTGCGCGGCAAATACCGCCGCGGCTATCAGCCGTTCGCCGTCGTGCTGCGATCCAGAGAGGAGACGTTTTCAAACCGCGCGACGGCGATTCCGCCCAATCTCGGCCGCGACGCGCGGCGGATGCTGTTCAGCGCGACGAGCGGAGAATCCGAGCGGGATCGGTTCGGCCGCGGCGGCCGCGGCCGCCGTCCTTTTGCTGAGTACTCGGAAATCACGGTGAACGGCAGCGTCGAAGGTGTGGTGTCAGTGCCCGGCACGCCGCCGCCTCTCGACATCACCATCCGCGAGCTGGCGCCGACACTTGCGTGGATCGGCGTCGCGCTGCTTGCCGCCGGCAGCGCGATCATGGCCTTCGTCATCTTCCGGCCGACGCGGCAGCGGCTGC
>JBKPSE010000214.1:0-5414 GCA_046765855.1 Acidobacteriota bacterium
TCGCACAGGTGTGGATCAGCGGCGGCAGCCACATCACGCAGGGCACGACCAAGCTGAACGATTCGTACTTCAATACTGCGAAGTACAACACGACTGCCTGGCGCAATCTGGTTAGCTGCCAGGAAGTCGGTCACACACTCGGTCTCGATCACCAGGATGAGAACTTCAGCAATGCGAACCTGGGAACGTGCATGGATTACACGAACGATCCGAGCACGAACCAGCACCCGAACAATCACGACTACACCATGCTGGAGTCGATCTACCAGCACCTGGATTCGACGACGACCGTCGGAACGATTCAGCAGTCTGCCCTCCCGTCGGCGATGATCGACCACGATCCGGACGTTCCGAGCCACTGGGGCCGCCTCGTGAGCTCCAGCCACGATCGCCGCTCGCAGACCTACGAGCTGGACTTCGGTCGCGGCAACAAGATCGTCACGCACGTCCTCTGGTCCGACGAGGCGCTCGGCCGCCGCTAGTGATCCTCTGGCGCGCTCTCGCTCTGGCAATCGCAATTTGCGCGACTGCCTGCGCGAGCGCGCCGCCTCCTGCCGCCATTACTCGCGAAAGGGCGATTGAGATCGCCCGTGCGCAGGTGAAATGGGACCCGTTCGAGACGTCCGCGACGCGTGCGGCTTCGAACGGCCGTCCTGTCTGGCGGGTGCGTTTGAGAGGGCGCCTGCCGGGTCAGCCCTTCGAGTTATTCGAAACGGCGACGTTCGAAATTGACGTGACTAGCGGCGCGATTGTCAGCGCGGCAAAAACGTGACTATCTATTTCCCGTGCCCGTCGGCGCCGAGCGGTGAACGCCGCGTAATTTCGTCTCGAACAGTCCAGAGCTCCGGGAAAAAGCGGACGTCGATGCGTTTGCCCAGCACTTCCACGGGCGTGCCTTGAGTACCGATCACGTTCCCGCCAATGATCCGTTCGACGACCTTCAAGTGGTGGAAGCGCCAGACGATCACGCGCTCGTCCATGGTCAGCAGCTGCTCGGCAAGTTGATAGAGATCCTCCAGCTCGTAGCCGCGATCGTAGACATCGATGAGCGCGATGCCGCGGCGCTGCAGCAGCGCCTGGAAGGCGTCGGCGAGGGTCGGAGCGCTGCGATGCAGGCGGCGGAATCCGGGTGAGTCGAAACCTGCGCCGTGGCCGAGCGCGGTGCGCACGACCGTGTAGTCCACCGGCGAAAGATGGTCGAGCATGTGGAGCTGCGCGGTGATCAACTCCATGCAGTGGTTGGCGCGGCGCAGCAGCCGGACCGCCGCGGCGACGCCGTCGGCGAGCACGAGCGAGCATGCCTGTTCGATCTCAAGGCACGCCAGCTTCAGCCACAACTCGGACGCCTGATGCACGGTCTGGAACAGGTGCTCGTCGCGATGGACGACTTCGTCCGGGGACTTCTGCAGCGACAGCAGTTCGTCGGTCCTGAGATAGCGCTCGTAGTCCGTGGCGGCGCTGCCGGGCAGAATCGGCCTGGTGCGTTCCTCGCTCATCCGGCCGCCTCCATGCGCGCGGGCATCGCCGACTGGACCGGCAGGCGAAGGCTGGCGCGGCACCCCGTGCGATCGTCGCGGTTCTCGAGCATGAGACTGCCGCCGTGCGCTTCGGCGATCTGGCGCGACAGCACGAGCCCGATGCCGGAGCCCCCTGGTTTGGTGGTGAAGAAGGGCACGAACAGGTTGCCGGTGTTCGAAAGGCCCGGGCCTTCATCTTCGACCCACAACTCGATCGCCGGCGGCGACGAACCGGGCAGCCGATGCCAGCCGACCCGGACGCTGCCAGCCGTCTCGCGGACGGCATCCATGGCGTTGCGCAGCAGATTGATCAACAGCTGCTCGAGCTGATCGCTGTCACCCTGAATCATCACCCGCGGTCCGCCGGCGATCTGAATGTTGTGTCCCTTCTCCAGCGATACGACGCGGTCGACGACCGTGCCGACGTCGAGCGGCGCCAGCTTCGGCGGCGGCAGCTTCGCCAGCCGCGCGTAGGCGCTCATGAAGCGGCTCAGTGATTCCGAGCGCGACGCAATCACCGACAACCCGCGTTGAACGTCATCGCGCCAGTCGGACGGAAGCGGATCGCGCTCGGTGATGGTCGACAAGCTGCCCGCGATCGATTTGATTGGCGCGAGCGAGTTGTTCATTTCATGCCCGATGACGCGGATCAGACGTTGAAAGGCCTGCCGCTCCTCTTCCCGCAGCGGCTGGCTCAAGTCGGAGAGGACGAGCAGCTCGTGCGGCCGTCCGCCCTGACGGAACGAGCTGCGCCGGATTTCCCAGCGGCCCACTCCTCCGGGAAAGGCCGTGTTGATCACGCGCGGCGCTTCACCTTCCAGGCAATCGGCCAGTCCCAGTTCGTCGGCCCGCCGCCCGAGCATGCGCTCGCCGGCCTGGCCGAGCAGCCGTGCCCCGGCGCGGTTGACGAACTTCAGCTCGCGCTCCTCGTCGAACGTGAAGACGGCGACGTCGATCTCCGCCATCACCTTGCGCAGCAGCGTCGTCGCTTCGAGCGCGTCGAGCCGCTGGTGGCGTAGCGTCTCGACCAGCGTGTTGACCTCGATCATCACTTCGCCGAGCGGATCGCCGCCGCGTGCGCCGCGCGCGCGAATCGAGAAATCTCCCTCGCCGAGCGCGGCGAGCAGATTCGATAGCGTCTGGAGGGGAAGCACGACGCGCTCGCGCAGCGCGAACGCGAAACCAAGGCAAAACGCGACAATGACGACGGTGAGCGTCCACTGGACCTTGGGCGTGTAATCCCCGGTCCAGAGAAAAATCAGCGAGATGAGCGCCCCGGGAAGGGCCGAGGCGAAGGCCATCAACAGGATCCGCCTGTCGTGGCTCAGACGCGGCTCTCTAGGTCGTGCAGTAGCCAATATCGGACATTTTACAGTCCGTATCGCTGCAGCCGGCGATAGAGCGCGCTGCGGCTCAAGCCGAGCGCCTTGGCTGCCTGACTGACGTTGCCGTCAAAGCGGGTCATCGCTTTCTTGATCAGGAAGCATTCGACGTCTTCGAGACTCATGTCTTCGAGGCGTCCGCCGCCACCGTCCTTGGCCGCGGTGCGCAGCCCGAGATCCGTTGGTTTCACCAGCGGACCCGCGGCCATCAGCACGGCGCGTTCGACCGCGTGATCGAGCTCGCGGACGTTGCCCGGCCAGCTGTGTTCGAGGAGCATCTGCATCGCGCCGCTCTCGAATCCTGTCAACCGTTTGCGGTAGCGCTGCGCGTGCTGCCGCAGGAAGTGCTGTGCGAGCAGCGGCAGATCCTCGCGGCGATCGCGCAGCGGCGGCAGCCGGATCTCGATCGTGTTGAGGCGGAACAGCAGATCCTGGCGGAAGCGGCCGGCCGCGACTTCGTCCGTGAGATTCGCGTTGGTCGCCGAGATGATGCGCGTGTCGACGCGGCGGGTGCGGGAGGATCCGAGCCGCTCGAACTCGCCGGTCTCGATTACCCGCAGCAGCTTCGCCTGCTGGCTCATCGGAACGTTGGCGATTTCGTCGAGGAACAGCGTGCCCTGGTCGGCGAGCTCGAACCGGCCGACGCGATCGCTTTTCGCGTCGGTGAAGGCGCCGCGCACGTGGCCGAACAGCTCGCTCTCGAACACCCCCTCCGACACGCCGCCGGAATTGACGATGACCATCGGCCGCGAGGCACGGCTCGACACGGCGTGCAGCGCGCGCGCCACCACGCCCTTTCCGGTGCCGTTCTCTCCCAGGATCAGCACGTTGGCATCCGACGGGCCGACCCGCGAGATCACCTGCAGCACGTTCTGCATCGCGCTCGACTCGGCGATCACTTTCGGCATGCCCTCGCCGCGCAGCAGCGAGTTTTCCGCTTCCAGGCGCTGGCCCTTGCGAAGTGCCTGGCTCAGTTCGATCTGGGTGCGCACGATCGCAAGCAGCCGCGCGTTGTCCCACGGCTTCTGGATGAAATCGCGCGCGCCGCGGCGCATGGCCTCGACCGCGACTTCGACGCTGCCCCACGCGGTCATCACCACGACCGGCAGTGTCGGATCGAGTCCCTGGATGCGCGAGAGCAGGTTCAACCCCTCCTCGCCGGAGGTGGTGTCGCGCGTATAGTTCAAATCGATGAGCGCGACGTCGAACTCGCGCGCCTCCACCGCCGCCAGGACCCCGGCGGGGGATGAGGCGGTTTCGAGCACGAAGCCCTCGGCCTTCAGCAGCAGCCGCAGCGCCTCGAGCACGTCAGCCTGATCGTCGGCAATCAGCACGCGCGGCTCGCTCGGGCGCGGGGCGTGTCGGGCGTGTTCGGTGGAATCGCGGCGCTGGTCTTTCAAGTGATCCGTTATCAGCATCGGTAATCGGCCAATTGAGTAATCGGAAAATCTAATCGGTTCGCAAAGCAATCAAGGGGTCGATACGCGTCGCGCGCCGCGCCGGGATATAGCTGGCGAGGAGCGCCACGGCTCCGAGCACCGCCGCAGTGCCGACGAACGTCGCCGGATCGTGCGGATTGGTGACGACAACGAGCGACCGCATCAATCCGGCGGCCGAGTAGGCGGCAATCAGACCGATTCCGAGTCCGACGCCCACCAGGAGCATGCCGTGGCCGAGCACGAGTCCCAGCACGCTCGACGGCTGCGCGCCGAGCGCCATGCGCACGCCGATCTCGCGAGTGCGCTGCGACACGGCATAGCTGGCCACGCCGTAGAGGCCGATCGACGCCAGCAGCAGGGCCAGCGCACCAAAGAACCCGAGCATCAGGACGTTCATCATCAGCGGCTGCAGCGAGGTCGACACCTGCTCCTCGAGCGTGCGCACGTTGAAGACCGACAGCGCGGGATCGAGCTCACGCGTCGCCGCACGCACCGCGGCCGCCAGCGACGCCGCGTCACCCGCGCCCCGGACGTGCAGCGTGGCCTGCGCCGTGTAGTTCTGGCTCAGCGGCTGGTAGATGAAGTTCTGCGGATCCTCGGCGACGCCGTTGTACTTGCTGTCCTGGGCGACGCCGACGACCGTCGTGTAGTCCTCGTCGCCGAAGAACTTGAACCGCTTGCCGATCGGCTCCTCACCCTTCCAGAACTGCTGCGCCATCGTCTGGTTGACGATCACGACCTTCGGAGAGGTCGCCGTGTCCGACCTGCTGAAATCGCGGCCGCGCACGATTGGAATGCCGATGGTCTGGAAGTAGCCGGTGCCGACGGTATTCACCTGCACCAGGACGCGCCCCGTCGTCGTCGTATCCGCCCCCTCGGGGAAGACGCTGCGGGCCAAGCCGCCCGCGAGCGGCGGCACCTGAGCGATCGCCGCGCCGCGCACGCCGGGCAGCGCGCTGACGCGTTCGACGAGGCGGTCGTAGAACACCTGCCCGCGCTCCTGGGTGTAGCCCTCACGCAGCAGGTTGAAGTTCATCACCAGCACGCCGCGCGTCTCGAATCCGGTGTCGATGCGC
>JBKPSE010000215.1:0-11654 GCA_046765855.1 Acidobacteriota bacterium
CATTGCCCCATACTGGAACACCGTTGAGTGGGGGTACCGCATAAGGGCTGGCGCAAGTGACTGTGGGGAATAGGTTTGCGGGATTGTGAGCGGTCTTGAGACACCGCACACCCCAGTTTGTTCCGGACTGGAACACAGGCCGCATGCGATCCGAATGGGGGGAGTGGCCTAGCTACCGTTATCCGCGAGGCTTCGTCCCTCGGACCGAAGCTGACGTGCGCGTGCCGCGCCGCGGCGCTCCAGCGGATCGGCGCGAAGACATCCACAGGAAGAGCGCCTCAGCCAGCGGCTCACCGCTGCTCTTACAACGCCGGCACATTTGACACCGCCGGTCCGTTTTTCGTTATAGTAGAAAAATGACGAAACGCGGTTATTTGGGGGATCTCGAGGAGATCGTGCTGCTGGCAGTGGCGCGGTGCGAGCCCGAGGCCTACGGCATGCGGATCCGCGAGGAGATCGATGCGCAGTCGGGACGCAGTGTCGCGATCGGCGCGGTCTACGCCTCGCTGGAGCGGCTCGAGGACAAGGGCTACGTCAGGCGTACGGCGGCGCCGGAGGGGACCCGATCCGATCCGCGTGCGCGCCGTTTCTTCGCCGTAACCGTGGAGGGGGCGCGCGCCGCAGAAGAGACCGCCGCGCTTCGCGACCGGCTGTGGCAGGGGCTGCGCCTGCGCCGCGAGGATCGATCGTGATCCCGTTAGCGCGATGGCTGCTCCGGATGCTGCTGCCCCGCGACGCGCGTGACGCGGTGATCGCGGAGCTGGACGACGAGCACGACAAGAAGCGCCGCGCTGACGGCATTACACCGTCCTCGTGGTACTGGCGGCAGGTGATCGGATCGCTCCCGGCAGCGATAGGGATGCGGCTGCGCCGCGCGACGAGGCTGATCAGCGATGCCGCCGCTGATGCGCGCTTCGCCATCCGCTTTCTGCTGCGCGCGAAGGGCTTCAGCCTGGCCGCGGTGCTGACGCTGGCGCTCGGCATCGGCACCGCCACCGCCATGTTCGGCGTCGCCGATGCGGTGATCCTGCGGCCGCTGCCGTACGCGGCTCCGGATCGACTCGTCCGCATCTGGTCCGCGAATCCGCGCGGGATCGCTCGCAACCAGATCTCGGCGGCCGACTTCTTCGACTGGCGCGAACAGGTGCGCGGGCTGGAATCGCTCGCCGGCTTCAGCGTCCTCGACGTGACTCTCACCACCGGCGGCGATCCCGAGCGCATGCCCGCGGCAACCGCCACGGCGAATCTCGCCGGCACGCTCGGTGTATCGCCCATGCTGGGCCGCTGGTTTACGGACGCTGAAGTCGCGGGCAGCGGACAACCGGTCGCGGTCATCACGGAGGCGCTGTGGCGCCAGCGCTTCGGCGCCGATCGCTCGTTGATCGGGCGGACCATTTCCGTCGACGGCGTGTCGCGGACCGTCATCGGCATCATGCCGGCCGCGTTTCAGATTCCCGGCCAGCGCGAGCGCCTGTACCTCCCGCTCTCCGACGGATGGAGACAGCTTCCCCGTTCGGCGAGATATCTGGGCGCGATCGGCCGTTTGAGTCCCGGCATCGAGATGGACGCCGTCCGACAGTCGCTGCAGGGTGTTGCCGCTCACCTTGCCTCGACTTATCCCGACAACGACCGCGGCTGGGGCATCACGATCGCCTCGCTCACCGACGCGGTGCTCGGCGACGTCCGTCGTCCCCTGATCATTCTGATCGCGGCGATGGCGGCCGTTCTCGCGATCGCCTGCGCGAACGTCACCAGCCTGCTGCTGGCGCGCGGCGTTGCGCGCGGCCCGGAACTGGCCGTGCGCGCGGCGGTGGGCGCGACTCGGGGGCGGCTTGCCCGGATGCAGTTCGTCGAGATTGCGATGCTCGCGCTCGGCGGCGGAGCGCTTGCCGTCGCGCTGGCGTCGTGGTGCATCCAGCTCGTGCCCGCGATACGCGGCCTCGGGTTGCCGCTACTCGAACGGGTGGCCCTGGATTGGCGCGTCCTTGGCGCCGCCGCCACCCTGACGTTCCTCTGCGCACTGGTGACGGGGCTGTGGCCCGCGTGGACGGGATCGCGCCGCCACGGCGGCGGCGCGCTGGGCAGCGGTCATCGATCGACAGCGACGGACGTCAAGGCGCGGCAGACGATCGTCGCCGCGCAGATCGCAGTCTCGACCGCACTGGTCGCTATCGCGCTGCTGCTCATCGTCAGCCTGCAGCGGCTCACTGCGGTTCCGACCGGCTTCGTGGCCGATACGACGCTGCTCGCCGACATGGCGCTGCCGTCCACGCGCTATGGCCGCGACACGCTCGCTCCCTTCTACCTGCAGTTTCTCGAGCGCGTCCGCGCCGTGCCCGGCGTCCGCGTCGCGGCCGCCGGCGGGCCGCTGCCGCTTTCCGGCCTGGACGGCCTGCTGCGGTTTGGCGTGAGCGTCGACGGCGGTGCCGCGGCCGATCGAAACCAGCGCGCCTACATCCGCTGGGCGACGCCCGGCTACTTCGAGGCGATGGGCATCAGGCTCGTCGCGGGGCGGGACTTCGCCGCGTCTGACGGTCCGCGCGCCGCTCCGGTCGCGGTGATCGACGCCGAGTTCGCCCGGCGCTACTTTGCCGGCATCGACCCGCTCGGCCACCGCGTGCGCACGCCGCTCAACAGCAATGCGCCGCGCGAGATCGTCGGCGTGGTCGAGGCGGTCCGGCAGAGCACGCTCGATCGCGCCGCCGAGCCCCACGTCTATGTCGCGGAAACGCAGTATCCCAGCCCCGAGCTGACGCTCGTCGTCCGCGGCGATCGTCGGCCCGAAGCGATCGCGCCGGACCTGCGTGCCGTGCTTCGCGAAATCGATCCGGAACTGCCGCTCTCAAACGTTCGTCCGCTGCGGTCGCTGGTGGAAGACGCGGCCGCGCCGCGCCGCGTCAGCGCGCAGCTGCTGGTGTCGTTCGCCGGAGCCGCATTGCTGCTGACGTTAGTGGGGGTCTACGGCGTGATGTCGCAGATCGTCGCGCAGTCGACGCGCGAGCTCGCCATCCGCGTCGCGCTCGGCGCCAGCGAGCCGCGGATCGTGGGGTTGACGGTCAGGCGCGCCGCGCGGATGGCCCTGCTCGGCGTAACGGCGGGAGCGGGCATCGCCTGGCTGGCCGCGCCAGTGCTCGCCGGCCTGCTCTACGGCATCGCGCCGCGCGATCCGTGGACGATCGGTGGAGCGGCGCTGCTGATGACAACGATCGCGCTGCTCGCGGCATACCTGCCCGCACGCCGCCTGCTGCGCTTCGACGTCGTCCACGCCTTACGGAGCGAGCGCTGAGATCAGCGCTCGACCGCTATTTGCCGTTGGCCATCGAACCGAGGAACTCGCTGTTGCTCTTCGTCTTGGCCATCTTCGACAGCAGCAGTTCCATGCCTTCGACCGGCGACAGCGGTGTGAGCACCTTGCGCAGCACCCAGACGCGATTGAGATCGTCCTTGGGAATGAGGAGTTCTTCCTTGCGCGTGCCGCTCTTCTGGATGTCGATGGCGGGGAAGACACGGCGATCGGCGAGCTTGCGATCGAGATGGATTTCCAGGTTGCCGGTGCCTTTGAACTCTTCGAAGATCACTTCGTCCATGCGCGATCCGGTGTCGATCAGCGCGGTCGCGATGATCGTCAGCGAGCCGCCTTCCTCGATGTTGCGGGCGGCGCCGAAGAAGCGCTTCGGCCGCTGCAGGGCGTTGCTGTCGACGCCGCCCGACAGCACTTTGCCGGAGGCCGGCACGATCGTGTTGTAGGCGCGGGCCAGACGCGTGATCGAGTCGAGCAGAATGACGACGTCCTTCTTGTGCTCGACCAGGCGCTTCGCCTTTTCAATCACCATCTCGGCGACCTGCACGTGGCGCTGCGCCGGTTCGTCGAAGGTCGACGAGATCACTTCACCCTTGACCGAGCGCTGCATGTCGGTGACTTCTTCGGGGCGCTCGTCGATGAGCAGAACGATCAGATACACCTCGGGATGGTTGGCGGTGATGCTGTTGGCGATGTTCTGCAGCAGCATCGTCTTGCCGGTCCGCGGCGGCGCGACGATCAGGCCGCGCTGGCCTTTGCCGATCGGGACCATCAGATCCATGACGCGCGCCGACAGATTGTCGGACGCGGCTTCGAGCCTGATCCGCTCCTGCGGGTAGAGCGGCGTCAGGTTCTCGAAGAAGACGCGGTCGCGGATGCGGTCGGGCGGTTCGAAGTTGACCGCTTCGACCTTGATCAGCGCGAAGTAGCGTTCTCCCTCTTTCGGCTGACGGATCTGGCCGCTGACCGTGTCGCCGGTCTGCAGGTCGAACTTGCGAATCTGTGACGGGGACACATAGATGTCGTCGGGGCCGGGCAGGTAGTTGTAGTTGGGCGCGCGGAGGAAGCCGAAGCCGTCGGGCAGCGTTTCCAGCACGCCTTCCGAGAAGAGATTGCCGCTCTTCTCGGCGCGGCAGCGGAGGATCTGGAAGATCAGCTCCTGCTTGCGCATGCCGGTGGCGCCGGGCACGTCGAGCTGCTTGGCGATCTTGGTCAGCTCGCCGATGCTCATTTCCTTCATCGTCGCGAGATCGACCTTGGTCTCCGGCTTCGGCGCGTCGGCTCTCGCCTGCTCCTTCGTGTCCTTCGCTTCCTTCGCGTCTACCGTATCAACCTTGCTATCAGTGTCCACAGATCGTCCAGTCCTTCGCCGCTGGTTGCCGAAACCGGCAGTGCGGCCGTTCCGAGTTGCCGTTCGAGTTCCCTGAGGTTCTTCACGCGCTCGCCGCGTGACAGTTTGTCGATCTTGGTTGCGATCACCGCGCGCTCGACGCGGAGCGCGGCGAGCCATCTCGCCGCATCCAGGTCCGACTCGAGCCCTGGATGCCGGCAGTCGATCAGCTGCAGCACGCCCGCGATCCGCTGCTCGGCGGTGAAATAGCCCTCGGCGATCGAGCGCAACTCCGAGACGGAGTCACGCCCGCCGCGCGCGTAGCCGTAGCCTGGAAGATCGGTGAGATACACCGACCAGTGGCCCGGACCGCCCGGACCTCCCTCGACCGCCACCTTGTACAGGTTCGCCAGCCGCGTCTTGCCCGCGGCGGCGCTCGTGCGCGCGAGGTCGCGCTTCACCAGCGCGTTCAAGAGCGACGACTTGCCGACGTTGGATCGCCCGACGAACGCGACGTGCGGAATCCCGTCATCGGGGATGCCACGCGCGTCGACGGCGCTCGTTACGAACCGGGCGTCAAGAACCTTCAAACTCGTCCGGGGAGCTTCTCCGCGCCGGACCCCCAAAACGCTCTGTCGCTCGCCGCTTCGCCGGCTCGCGCCGTTCGCGCGGCTCGCTCACCCCTGTTCGCCCGCCTCGCCAGGGGGCGGCCGTGACCGGAGCTCTTGTCAGTGAGAGACCGACGGCTGATCCCCGACGATCGGATCGGCGCCGGGCGCCGCGATGGACGCCGGCTGGTCGACGAGCGCAATCTTCAGCACTTCGTCCATCGACTCGACCATGTAGACGTTCAGCGTGTCGAGGACGTTCTTCGGGATGTCGGCCAGGTCCTTCTCGTTCTCGCGCGGGACGATGATCGTCTTCAGGCCCGAGCGGTGCGCCGCGAGAATCTTCTCTTTGACGCCGCCAATCGGCAGCACCTTGCCGCGCAAGGTGATCTCGCCGGTCATCGCCACGTCCTTGCGGATCGGAATCCGGCCGAGCGCCGACACGAGCGAGGTCGCCAGCGTGATCCCCGCCGACGGGCCGTCTTTCGGGATCGCCCCCTCGGGAATGTGGATGTGCACGTCGGTGGTGCGATTGAAGTTCTTCGGGATGTGGAACTCGTCGGCCTTCGAGCGCACGTAGCTCATGGCCGCCTGCGCCGACTCCTGCATCACGTCGCCGAGCTTGCCGGTGAGCGTCAGACGTCCCTTGCCCGGCATCAGCGTCGCTTCGATGGTCAGGATCTCGCCGCCGACTTCCGTCCACGCCAGGCCGGTGGCGACGCCGATTTCGTTCTTCTCTTCCGCCATGGTCGCGCGGAAGCGCGGCACGCCGAGGTGTTCGGTCACCTTCGCGGCGGTGATCTCCTGTTTGAAGTTCTTGCCGTCGGTGACGACCTTGCGCGCGACCTTGCGGCAGATCGAGGCGATCTCGCGCTCGAGATTGCGCACGCCGGCCTCGCGCGTGTAGCGCTGAATGATCGTCTGGAACGCTTCGTCGAGGAAAGTAATGTTGTCGGCGGTCAGGCCGGCCCCCTCGACCGCTTTCGGCGCGAGGAACTTCTTGGCGATCTCGACCTTCTCCTGCTCGGTGTAGCCGGCGAGCTGCAGCACTTCCATGCGGTCGCGCAGCGCCTGCGGAATCGTGTGCAGCACGTTGGCCGTGCAGATGAACATCACGTTCGAGAGGTCGTACTCGACGTCCAGATAGTGATCGAGGAACGCGTTGTTCTGCTCGGGATCGAGCACTTCGAGCAGCGCCGCGGACGGGTCGCCGCGGAAGTCCATCGACATCTTGTCGACTTCGTCGAGCAGGAACACCGGGTTCATCGTCCCGGCCTTCTTCATCATCTGGATGATCTGGCCGGGGAAGGCGCCGATGTAGGTGCGGCGGTGGCCGCGGATTTCCGCCTCGTCACGCACGCCGCCGAGCGACAGGCGGACGAACTTGCGGTTCATCGCGCGCGCGATCGACTTGGCCAGCGAGGTCTTGCCGACTCCCGGAGGGCCGGAGAAGGTGAGGATCGACGCCTTCGGCTTCTTGACCAGGGCACGGACGGCGAGGAACTCGAGGATGCGGTCCTTGATCTTTTCCAGGCCGTAGTGGTCCTCGTTCAGGACCTCCTCGGCGCGCTTCAGATCGCGGCTCTCCTTCGTCTTCTTGTGCCACGGCACCGCGATCAGCCAATCGAGGTAGTTGCGCGAGACGGTCGCTTCCGCCGACATCGGCGGCATGGCTTCCAGGCGCTTCAGCTCCGGGATTGCCTTCTCCTCGACCTCCTCGGGCATCTTGGCCTGTTCGATGTTCTTCGTCAGCTCCTCGATTTCGTTGCCCTTCTCGTCCTTGCGCCCCAGTTCCTTCTGGATCGCCTTCATCTTCTCGTTGAGGTAGTACTCCTTCTGCGCCTTCTCCATCTGCTTCTTGACGCGCGACTGGATCTTGCGATCCACCTGGAGCTTGTCGACCTCCGCTTCGAGAAGAGCGGTGATGCGATTGAGCCGTTCGATCGGCGAGATGATCTCGAGCAGGTTCTGCTTCTCGTCGACGCCGACGACGAGGTGCGCAGAGATCGTGTCGGCGAGCTTGCCTGGATCGTCGACGCGGACCGCCGCAATCATCGCGTCGTAGTGGAGGTTGTTCGACAGCTTGACGTACTGCTCGAACAGCGACACCACCTTGGTCATCGTCGCTTCCGCGTCGACGCCGGTTTCCTTGGGCTTGGGCACGACCTTGACGACGACGCGGTAGAAGCCCTTGTCTTCCTTCCATTCGACCGCGCGCGCGCGTTCGACGCCTTCGACCAGCACTTTGATGTTGCCGTCGGGCAGCTTGAGGCTCTGGACGATGTTGGCGACGCAGCCCATCGTGTAGATGTCGTTCGGCTGCGGCTCGTCGATCGACGCGTCGTGCTGCGCGGCGAGGAAGATGCGTTTGTCCTTGCCGAGCGCGTGTTCCAGCGCACGGGTGGACGACGGCCGTCCGATCACGAACGGCATCATCATGTGGGGGAAGACAACGACGTCCCGCAGCGGGACGATCGGCAGCGTTTCGTAGAGTTCCATTTATCCCTTCGCGGGGAGCGTGACTAACCCGCTTTTTCGATCAGCGTGATCGGCTTTTCCTTGCTCATGACGACCTCGCGGGTGATGACGCACTCGCGGACCTTCTTCTGGCCCGGCAGCGTGTACATCAGGTCGAGCATGAGCTCCTCGATGATCATCCGCAGGCCGCGGGCGCCGATCTTGCGCGCCAGCGCCTGCTCCGCGATCGCCTCGAGCGCGTCGTCCGTGAACTTCAACTTCACGTTCTCGTACTCGAACAGCTTCTGGTACTGACGCGTGATCGCGTTGCGTGGTTGCGTGAGGATCTGGACGAGGGCCGCCCGGTCCAGCTCGTGCAGGGTGCCGACGACGGGCAGCCGGCCGACGAACTCGGGGATGAGGCCGTATTTGATGAGGTCTTCGGGCTCCACCGCTTCGAGCGTGGTGCCGATGTCGCGGTTGGCGAGCGATTTGACGTCCGCTTTGAAGCCGAGCGTCTTCTTGCCGGTGCGGCGCTCGATCTGTTTCTCGAGGCCGACGAATGCGCCGCCGCAGATGAAGAGGATGTTGGTCGTGTCGACTTGGAAGAACTCCTGGTGCGGATGCTTGCGTCCGCCCTGCGGCGGAACGTTGGCGACCGTGCCTTCGAGAATCTTGAGCAGCGCCTGCTGCACCCCTTCGCCCGAGACGTCGCGGGTGATCGAGGGATTCTCGTCCTTGCGGCAGATCTTGTCGACTTCGTCGATATAGATGATGCCCTGCTGGCACTTCTCGATGTCGCCGCCGGCGGCCTGCAGCAGCTTGAGAATGATGTTCTCGACGTCTTCGCCGACATACCCGGCTTCGGTCAACGTCGTGGCATCGACAATGGTGAAGGGGACCGAGAGCAGCTTGGCCAGCGTCTGCGCCAGCAGCGTCTTGCCGGTGCCGGTCGGGCCGATCAGCAGGATGTTGGACTTGGTGAGCTCGATCTCGTTGCGGCTGCGCGACTGCTTCTGGATCTCGATCCGCTTGTAGTGGTTGTAGACGGCGACCGCGAGCTTCTTCTTGGTCTGTTCCTGGCCGATGACGTACTCGTCGAGGAACTTCTTGATTTCCTGGGGAACGGGCAGCGAGGAGCGCGCGCCGCCGCGCGCTTCGAACTTGTTGTCGTCCGCGATGATGTCGTTGCAGACTTCGACACACTCATCACAGATAAAGACCGTCGGCCCCGCGATCAGCTTGCGGACGTCGTTCTGGTCCTTATTGCAGAACGAGCAGCGGAGAATCTCGCCTTCGCCGTTCTTCTTTACCATGAGCCCTGAGCCCTAAGCCCTTTTTCGGATGACGTCGTCAATAATACCGTATTCCTTCCCCTGGTCCGCGCCCATGATGTAGTCACGCTCAGTGTCATCCTGGATACGCTTGAGGGGCTGGCCGGTGTGATCCGCGAGGATCTGGTTGAGCCGCTCGCGGGTGCGCAGGAGCTCGCGGGCATGAATATCGATGTCGGTCGTCTGGCCTCCCAGGCCCTGGACCCACGGCTGATGAATCAGGATGCGGGAATTGGGCAGCGAAAACCGCTTGCCTTTGGCCCCGGCGGCCAGCAGAACCGCCGCCACCGACGCCGCCTGGCCGATGCAGTAGGTCTGCACGTCGGGCTTGATGAACTGCATCGTGTCGTAAATCGCCATCCCGGCCGTGACCACGCCGCCGGGGCTGTTGATGTAGAGCAGGATGTCTCGATCCGGGTCTTCCGCTTCCAGGAAGAGCATCTGCGCGATTACGAGATTGGCGATGTTGTCGTCGATCGGCGTGCCGATGAAGATGATGCTGTCCTTCAGCAGGCGCGAAAAGATGTCGTAAGCGCGTTCACCGCGGTTGGTCTGTTCGACCACCATCGGCACGAGCTGCGAGTAAGAAGAATGAGCCATGCGAAATGCGTCCGCGGCAAACGAGAAACGCTGACTGTTGTGGGGAGCTCGGGACAGGTCTGTCTTACGTTTGTACGATAGTAGCACGCGAAAGCAGGAAGTCAATCGCCCGCTCGCGCCGCAACCCGGTGTACAGACGCCCGATGCCCCCCTCTTTTTCCAGGCGCGCCCGCACCGCCGCCGGCGTGCGGCCGGTGCGCTCGGCGTACCTGGCGATCTCCGCTTCCACGTCCTCGTGGGTCACCGACACGTTCTCGCGCCGCGCCACTTCGTCGAGCACCAGCGCGCCGCGCACCGCCTCCGCCGCAGCGTCCTTCTGGCGTTCGCGGAAGTCTTCCCAGTTGATGTTCGTCTTCATCGGATCGATCTGCTGATCGATCAGCCGACGCACGAACTCTTCCACCCGGCGATCGATCTCCCGCTCGAGCAGCGCCTGCGGTACTTCGAAGGTGACCCGCGTCGCCAGCTGCTTCATCAGCTCCGCACGCATCTCGCGCTCGGCTTCATGCCTCGCCTCGTGCTGGAGGTCTTCCTGCACGCGCGCGCGCAGCGCGTCGAGCGATTCGAACTCCCCCAGATCCTTGGCGAACTCGTCGTCGAGCGCCGGCACCATCCGTTTGCGGATCGCTTTGACCGTCACCTCGTAGGTCACCGTGGTCCCCGCGAGTTCCTTGATCGCGTAATCGTCCGGATAGGTGATGTCGAACGTCTTGTCGTCGCCCGCCGTCAATCCGAGCAGCGCCTCGTCGAATCCCGGAGGGTTCGCCGCCGCGCCGATGTCCACCGTCACGTTCTGATGGTTGTCGGACTTCGTTTCCGCGTTGTCCGTGGCCGCATCCGCATCGGTCAGCACGATCGAAGGCTCGGCGCGCGCCGTGCGCACCAGATCCATCAGGACCGAATCCCCCTTCTGGATGCCGCGCCCTTCGACCGGCTCGTAGCGCGCCGAGCGTTCGCGCAGCCCTTCGAGCGCCTCGTCCACCGCGGCCGCTTCGACCTGCATGCCGGCGCGACGCAACTGAATGGTCGAGTAATCGCCGGGATCTATCGGCGGCACCGTATCGAAGGACGCCGTGAACTTCAGCGGCTGCCCCTCCTCGACCACGACATCCTTGATATCCGGCGTGTCGACCGGCTCGACGCCGCGCTCGCGCAGCGCCTCGTCGACGGCGCGGGGAATCAGTCCGTGCGCCACGTCGTGGAGGATCTGATCGCGGAAGCGCTGCCGCACCACCTTCGCCGGCACCTTGCCGGGCCGGAATCCGGGGATGCGCGCCGCCTTGCTGTAATCGCGGGAGACCTTGTCGATTTCCGCATCGACGACGGTGCTCTCGATTTCCACGACGAGGTTCTTGCGCGTCTCGTTGACGTCTACGAATTCAGCCTTCATTTAGAGGTATCGGGCCTTCAGGGACGGGAAGGGTTCCCTATTTTCACGAAATGGCAGAGAAAAACGACCTTCTAGAGTAGCACGGGGTCAGGCCGGAGCGTTGCGGTTGTCCCTGCACTCCGGAGCTGTCCCGGCGATCGATGACAGTCCGCAGTAGCGGGACGCAGCACGGGCCGAGCTTGGGCGAGGTCTCGCCGTAGCGCGCGCTGAATTCGTGCGCGTAGACGGATGCGAGAGGAGGGACTCGAACCCACACAGCCTTCCGGCTACCGGCTCCTAAGACCGGCGCGTCTGCCAGTTCCGCCACTCTCGCTAATAATCCGAGGGGCCTCGCCCCTCGGACTCCCCTACACGCTCTCTCGCTCGCCGCTTCGCCGGCTCGCTCCGTTCGCGTGGCTCGCTCGCTTTGCTCGCTCGCAGCGAAGGGGCTTTGCCCCTCGGCACGCCTTCGCGCGAAGCGCTTCGGCGGTGTCCGCCGTAGCCGTGGCGAAGGCGGAACTCCCCTCACGCTCTCTCGCTCGCCGCTTCGCCGGCTCGCTTCCGCCTACGCCAACGCTTCGGCGGGGCCCCGCCGTAGCGCGCCGCGCGAAGGCGGGCCGTTCGCGTGGCTCGCTCGCTTTGCTCGCTCGCACCG
>JBKPSE010000216.1:0-5515 GCA_046765855.1 Acidobacteriota bacterium
TCTGCAAAACTCCCGGACTCGGGGTCAGGTCTGGAAAACTCCCCGACCCGGGGTCAGGTCTGCAAAACTCCCCGACCCGGGGTCAGGTCTGGAAAACTCCGGGATTGGTCAGGTCTGCAAGGCTCCCGCACAGGGGTGAAGTTGAAAGACGTCCGACGTCGGGGTCAGACACCACTGGATGCTGGTTTGTACTTATTCCCGAAGCGCCATTTTCCAGATCTGACCCCCGCAGGGTCTGTTTTCCAGACCTGGCCCCCGCAGGGTCCGTTTTGCAGACCTGACCCCCGCAGGGTCCGTTTTGCAGACCTGACCCCGAGTAAGGGCGTTTTGTAGACCTGACCCCGGGGTCGGTGGTAGCGTGCGGACATGGGCAGGACGATTCGGGGCGGGCTGATTCAGGTCAAGGCGGACGTGTCGCTCGAAGGATCGACCGACGACGTCAAGAAGCGGATGATCGACAAGCACCTGCCGCTCGTCGAGGCGGCGGCCAAACAGGGCGTGCAGGTCCTCTGCCTCCAGGAGCTCTTTTACGGACCCTACTTCTGCGCCGAGCAGAAGACGCGCTGGTACGAGCTCACCGAGCAGATCCCGGACGGTCCGACCACCAGGATGTTCCAGGAGATCGCAAGGACGCACGGCATGGTCATCGTGCTGCCGATCTACGAAGTCGAGAACACCGGCGTCTACTACAACACCGCGGCGATCATCGACGCGGACGGACGATTTCTCGGCAAGTACCGCAAGCACCACATCCCGCAAGTGGCGCCGGGCTTCTGGGAGAAGTACTACTTCCGCCCCGGCAACACCGGATACCCGGTCTTCCAGACCGCCGTCGGCAAGATCGGCGTCTACATCTGCTACGACCGCCATTTCCCCGAAGGCGCACGCATCCTTGGCCTGAACGGCGCCGAGATCGTGTTCAATCCATCGGCGACAGTCGCGGGGCTGTCGGAGTACTTGTGGAAGCTTGAACAACCCGCACACGCGGTGGCGAACGGCTACTTCGTCGGCGCCATCAACCGGGTCGGCACGGAAGCGCCGTGGAACATCGGCGAGTTCTACGGCCAGAGCTACTTCTGCGATCCGCGCGGACGCTTCGTCGCGGAAGCAAGCCGCGACAAGGACGAGCTCGTCGTCGCCGACCTGAACCTCGATCTGATCAAGGAAGTGCGCGACACCTGGCAGTTCTATCGCGACCGGCGGCCGGAAACGTATAGCGCGATTACCGCGCTATAGATGCCCCGATCTCGGCATAGCGTAACCCGAACGCAGGCCTTGACTGCCGCACCAGCGCGATGCGTCTACGCAGCGCGGGACGATCAAGCGTGCACCGCCGCTAACGTGCAGTCGCCAGAGGCTTGACCTCCACTGGATCGACGAACGGCATCATCTTCCTCAACTCGGCGCCGACGCGCTCGATCGGGTGTGACTGCTCCGCAGCACGCGTCGCGTCGAACCAGGGACGTCCCTTCTCGTTCTCGGCGATCCATGCCTCGGCGTAGCGGCCGCTGCGGATGTCGTCGAGCATGCGGCGCATCTCGGCGCGGGTCTCCTCGGTGACCAGGCGCGCGCCGCCGGTGTAATCACCGTGCTCCGCGGTATCGCTGATCGAATAGCGCATGTAGTTGAGACCGCCGCGGTACATCAGGTCGACGATCAACTTCAGCTCGTGCAGGCACTCGAAATAGGCGATCTCCGGCTGGTAACCAGCGGCGACGAGCGTCTCGAAGCCCGCTTTCACCAGAGCGCTGACACCGCCGCACAGAACGGCCTGCTCGCCGAAGAGATCAGTCTCGGTCTCTTCGGTGAACGTCGTCTCGACGACGCCGGCGCGGGTGACGCCGATCGCCTTGCCGTAGGACAGCGCCAGCGCGTGCGCCTGACCGCTCGCGTCCTGGTGCACCGCAAGCAGCGCCGGAGTGCCGCCTCCTTCCTTGTACAGCTCACGGACCCGATGGCCCGGTGACTTCGGCGCGATCATCGACACGTCGATGCCTGCCGGCGGCACGATCGTGCCGAAGCGGATGTTGAAGCCGTGCGCGAACATCAGCGTCTTGCCCGGCTCGAGATTCGGCGCAATCGCGGTCTTGTAGAGCGCGGCCTGTGTCGTGTCAGGCGTCAGGATCATGATGACGTCCGCGTCGCGGACCGCCTGCGCCGGATCGACGACCGGCAGACCGTCGGCGCGCGCCTTGGCGCGCGAGGCGCTGGTCGGCGGCAGCCCGACTCGGACGTCTACGCCGCTGTCGCGCAGGTTGAGCGCGTGCGCGTGCCCCTGCGACCCGTAGCCGATCACCGCAACCCGCTTCGACCGGATCAACTCGAGGTCCGCATCGTTGTCGTAGTACATCTTCGCCATGTCACTCCTACACTGAGAAAGAGACGCCGCTGTCGAGCGCGGCCTCGAGTTCGACCGGTTCCGGCGCTACCGCGGCCACCGCGCCGACGCCGCGCGACATCGCGACCCGTCCGGTGCGCGCCATCTCGAGGACCCCATACGGACGGAGCATCTCGACCAGGCCGTCGATCTTGTCCTCCGTCCCGGTAATCTCGATGATCAGCGACTCGGGCGACACGTCGACGACGCGGGCGCGGAAGACGTCGACGAGCTGCATGATCGCGCCGCGTGAGGACTGCGTCGCCGCGACCTTGATCATCGCGAGATCGCGAAAGACGGAGGGCTGCGGCGTGATGTTCTCGACCCGGATTACGTTCACCAGCTTGTAGAGATTCGCTTCGATTCGGGTGACCGACCGCTCGTCGGCATCCATGACCACGGTCATGCGCGACACGCCGGGCCGCTCGGTGTGCCCGACGGTGAGCGATTCGATGTTGTAGCCGCGGCGCCGCACCAGCGACGCGACCCGCGTCAGCACACCCGGCTGATCCTCGACATGAACGATGAAGGTAGTCTGCATAGCGTCTTATCCCGCAGTCGCTCCTCGCGAGCGGATCACACGTCGGCGCCGGTCTCCGCGATCGGACTGGGACGCCGAATCATCTGATCGAGCGCGGCGCCCGCCGGCACCATTGGATACACCGTGTCTTCCTGTTCGACCTGGAAATCGATGAGGACCGTCTCGCCCGCAGTGCGCGCGGTCTGCACCGCCGGGACGACATCGGCGCGTTTGCGCACTGACAAGCCGCGGATGCCGTAGGCGTCGGCAATCTTGACGAAATCAGGACTGAGCAGCGGCGTGGCGGCGTAGCGCCGCTCGTAGAAAAACTCCTGCCACTGCCGAACCATGCCGAGATAGCCGTTATTGATGATCGCGATATTGATGTCGATCCCTTCCTGAACAATCGTCGCCAGCTCCGGCATCGTCATCTGGAAACCGCCATCCCCGGCCACGACCCAGACTTCCGCCTTGGGGCGCGCGATCTTGGCGCCGATCGCCGCAGGGAGCGCGAAGCCCATCGTGCCCAATCCGCCGGACGTGATCAGCGATCGCGGAAGGTCGTGGTGGTAGTACTGCGCTTCCCACATCTGGTGCTGGCCCACGTCGGTGACGACGAGCGCCTTGCCCTTGGTGGCGCGCCACAAATCGTGGATGACATGGGCCGCGTAAAGATGCCCCTCATCCGGCAGGTTCTTGATGTCCCGGACGGCGGAGCCGCCCTTCATTTGATCGATCGTGGACAGCCAGGCACGCCGATCGCCTTGTGCCACCGCCGGGAGCAGCCGCGCCAGGACATCGCGAACGTCGCCGATGATGCCGACGTCGACCAGCACGTTCTTGTTGATCTCGGCGGGATCGATCTCGACGTGAATCTTTCTGGCGTTCGGCGCGTAGCTCGCGATGGTGCCGGTGACGCGATCGTCGAAGCGCATGCCGAGCGCGATCAGGAGGTCCGCCTGCTGAATGGCGGAATTGACCCACGCCTCGCCGTGCATGCCCATCATCCCGAGGTTCAGTGGATGCGACGCCGGAAAGGCGCCGATGCCGAGCAGGGTCATCGCAACCGGGATCTGCGCGCGCTCGGCGAAGGCGCGCACTTCCGCCATGGCATTGCCGAGCAGCAGGCCGTGGCCGGCAAGGATCACCGGCCGCTCGGCCGCGTTGATGAGTGCCAGCGCTTCGCGGAAATGCGCCTCCTGCGGCGGCGGACCCGGACGGCCGTGCGGACGGGGCGCGGCCGCCTCCCAGTCGAAGGTGGCCGTCGACTGCTGCGCGTCCTTGGTGATGTCGACCAGCACGGGACCCGGACGCCCGTGGTTGGCGAGATAGAACGCCTCACGCAGCGCCGGCGCCACGTCGGCAGCCTTCGTCACCAGGTAGTTGTGCTTGGTGACCGGCAGCGTCACGCCGGTGATGTCGGTTTCCTGAAAGGCATCGGACCCGATCAGGCGGCTGCCGACCTGCCCGGTGATGCAGACGATCGGCGACGAGTCCATCATCGCCGTCGCCAGCCCGGTGACCATGTTGGTGGCGCCAGGACCTGACGTCGCGATCGCCACACCGACCTTGCCGGTTGCGCGTGCGTAGCCGTCGGCCATGTGCGTCGCGCCTTGCTCGTGACGCGTCAGGACGTGACGAATCGGATACGCGAGCATCGCGTCGTAGGTGGGCAGGATCGCTCCGCCCGGATAACCGAAGATGTCGGTCACACCCTCGCGGACGAGGCATTCCCAGACGATCTGCGCGCCAGTGCGTTTCATCAGCGGCGCCCCGCTTCCTCTGCCGAGGCCGGCGGCACCTCCGCCGGCGAGGCGACCTCGCGCGACGCGCGATACGTCCCGAGAGTCCGCACCCAGCGCGCGAACTCGGCGAGGTTGACCAGGGCGCGCGCGCAGTTCAGATCGTCGCGCGACACCGCCAGGTCCGCATAGAACATGTATTCCCAGGCGCGGCCGCGAATCGGCCGCGATTCGAGCTTGGTCAAATCGATCTTGCGCAGCGCGAACACGCTCAGCGCGCGGAACAAGGATCCGGGCTCGCTCGGCAGCGCGAACACGATCGACGTCTTGTCCGCCCCTTCGGTGATCGCCTGCCGGGCGATCACGCAGAAGCGCGTGATGTTGGTGTCGTAGTCCTGAATGCCGCGCTGCAGCACGTGCAAGTCGAACACCTGCGCCGCGCGTATCGAGGCAATCGCCGCGTCGTGCGCGAGCCGCTGCTCGCGAATCAGCTTGGCGCCGCCCGCGGTGTCGTAGACGGCGGCAAGCTCGACGTCCGGCAGCCCGCGCAAAAACCGCTCGCACTGCGCCAGCGCCTGGGGATGGGAGTGAACGACGCGAACATCCTCGAGCCGGACTCCGGGCAGCGCCAGCAGACAGTGATCGACCTTCAGCTGGACCTCGCCGACAATGGGCAGCTCGTGCTCGACGAGCAGGTCATAGTTGCGATGGATCGTGCCGCCGATCGTGTTCTCCATCGGCAGGATCCCGCGCGCCGCGCTGCCGTCGGAGACCGCCTGGAAGACGGCCTCGAAGCTCGGACAGGCCATCGGCTCGGCCGACGGATCGAACGCCAGCGCCGCCGCCTCGCTATAGGCCCCCGGCTCCCCTTGGAAC
>JBKPSE010000217.1:0-9143 GCA_046765855.1 Acidobacteriota bacterium
GCCTCGTCGAACAGCGCGTCCACGCGATCGCGATGCCAGCCGTTGATGCGGCCCGTGTCGATCATCGCGCAGTACCAGTCGGGTGTGCGCGGCGCGCGCTCGCCAATGCTGGTGAGCAGTTCTTCCACCCCGGCGGTCCGCTCTCGAAGCAGCCGCCAACCATCCGGCGTGACCGTTTCGGAGAACCCGTTACCACGTGCTTTCCAGCCGTAGCCCACCATCGTATCGGTGAGCGCAAGCACGGCCGCCATCGAATCGGGACGGGCGGCGTGCCATCGCCGGAGGACGGCGATATGCTCTTCCCACGCAGCGTCGCTCGCGTGTTCCCCCTCGCGTGGCCCGTCGAGGGCGTCCTGAAACCGGTACGACTTCCAGTCGCCGCCGGGAAAGCGGGCCTTGGTCTTCACGAGTTCCTGCGCGAGTCGATCGAGCTGCTCGAACTGTTCGTTTCGAAGAAGAGCGCGGACTTTTTCGTTGAAGGGCTCCTGCGGGTCGAGTGCAGGCGGCGTGCTGCTCGCGGCCGCGGTCTCGTGGACGGACGCGCGGGCCATGCACCCTGCGAGCGTCAATGTCGAGCAAGCGAGTGCGGTTGCGCACGCGATCCGCGTCGCGATGTTCATGGTGGTGCTCAGGCCGGATGGGATGTGCACACGCCGCGCCACGCCGCGGCCTGCGCTGTCAACGCCGCGCGGCGCGGAGCGGTTGCAGTTTTCGCCAGTGACTTACACATCCGGGATTGACAAGGCGCACGCACACGACACCGTTGCCGCAGCTTCGTCGCTGGCAGCCTATCTTCCTGCGAGGCATCTGACTCGCGTCGACCCGGTCGACACACTCCGGACGGAATAAGCGCGGACGATTGCTAAGACGAGATCCGTTCGCTACCTATCGATTGGCGCCGAAAGACACGCCATGCGCCACGCGAAACGCCTGCCAGCGTTCGTGGCGATCAGCCGTTTCCACCTCGAGATGCTTGGAAAGGTCGGCGCCGCAACACGTTGAACTCTCTCACGTCGTCAAGCCACCGTGGCCTCGACGAGCGAGAAGGGAGAATGCGTCGGCGTCACCTTTGCGGCCGTCAGGCCCGCGGCCTGGAAGAGGGCGCTGAACTCGCGTTCGGTGCGTTCGCGGCCGGGCAGCAGCACCAACATGTTGAGATCCATCATCTGCGCCATGCTCGGGCTGCCGTCTTCCGGCACCACCATCTCGACCACCACCACTCTGCCGCCGGGACGCATCGCGCGCACGCAATTCTTCAGCAGCATGACGCATTGCTCGTCGTCCCAGTCGTGCAGAATCTGCTTGAGCAGGTAGACGTCACCGGCGGGCACGCAGGTAAAGAAGTCCCCGGCTATCGCCTCGACACGGTCGCCGATTCCCAGCGACGCGAGCGCCTTCGGCGCGGTGTCGATGACGTGCGGGAGATCGATCAGCACACCGCGGGCTTGCGGGTTGGCACGGAGCACACCGGCGAGCAGCGTGCCGTGTGCGCCGCCGACGTCGACGACGGTCGCGGCGGGCGGAAGCGAGAGCGCTTGGCCCGTTTCCTGTGCCGCCAGCGCCGAGAGGTTCGCCATCGCGCCGCTGAACGCGGCCGCCTCGTTGGCGTGCTGTCCGTACCACTCGAACATCTCGCAGCCCAAAGTGGCCGGCGTGGTGCGTACCCCGCTTCGCACGGCATCTTCAAGCTTGCCCCAAGGCAGCCAGTGCGCCGGCGCCGACTGCGCAATCGCCATGTCGCGCATCGAGCCGGGGACGTCCGAGCGGAGCGTAGAGCCGAGCGGCGTCAAGGCGAAGGTACGGTCCGGGGTCTCCAGGAACACACCGAGGCTCGCGAGCCCCCTCATCAACCGATACAGCGCGATCTCGTGCACGTTTGTCTCAGCCGCCAGCGCCGCCACGGTTTTCGTCCCGTCGCCCAGATGGTCGGCGATCGCAAGCGTCGCGGCGACCCCCACGGCCTGCGTGCGCCAGTAGCCGGTGATGAGGCCCATCATCTGCTGCGGAGGAGGAAGCGGCTGGTCTGGCTGCATGTAAAGCTCCGTTGAAAGGGCTTGACGCAATGGGAGGAAACAACGACGAGGCGACGACTATACAGGAATGCGCACACGCCACATGTGAATTGCTGTTCGCCTCCAACACGCAACGCGACGTTGAACGCCGAGAAGTCTTGTTCGTGTTGGAGTCTGCGATCCTGGCGCGTCTCGAGCTAGGCGATCAGCGTCTGGGACGGCACCCGCGTTCCGACGGAGGCAGCGGTCCGCACAGATCCTGAATGCGGCGAGGCAGCCGACCCGAGTGGCCTTACAGGCGGAACGCGCTCGCGCACTGAGCGCTTTTCTGAGTGTTCGCTGAAGCCAGACCGACGCTAAGTTCGAGCGGGCCACGCGAACTGGCTGGAATTTCAACTTACATATGACAACGTGGGTCGGGCGATCGTTACCGCTGCCGAGGAGCTGGACTGCCGACGGAAGAGGGAAGGGCGCGTGTTTTCACATTGTGAACATTGCGTGGGTGGGCGTTATTAATCGCGCAGCGCGCGAGCCAGATCCAAGGTCGCCGCGCGGCGCGCGGGCAAGACCGTAGCGGCAACGGCAAGCAGTCCGACGATTGCAGCACTCGCGCCGAGCACGAATGGATCGCGGGCGCTGACCTCGAAGACGTAACCCGCGACCAAGCGCCCTGTCCACCAGGCGACGACCACCCCAATCGCCAGTCCGACCGCCGCGACAGCCACACCCTCCCGTAGCACTTTCGCCAGGATCTGTCCGCGAGTCGCACCCAGCGCCTGGCGCACGGCCATCTCGCCGGTGCGTTGCGAGACCACGTATGCGATGACACCGAACATCCCCACCGCTGCCAGCAACAGGGCCGCGACGCCAAATCCCAGCATCAACCACATGCCGAGACGCTCGCGATCGAGCGATGCGGCCACCACGGCCGGCACGGCTTTGGCGTCGATGCCCAGGCGCGGATCGACCCGTCGCAACGCCGAGATGAACTCCGCGGCATGCCGTTCAGGGGCCCCGTCGGCGGTCGTGACGACGATCGATGCGCGCGCCGGGACGAACTGTGCGAACGGGACGTAAAGCACGGGTTCGATCGGACCCGACAGCGCCGCGTACTTGACGTCGGCCACGACCCCGACTACGCGCACGTAATCGTCGATGAACCTGTTGCCGTCGCGGTGCCCGTGCAGCCCCTTGATCTGCTCGCCGATCGGGCTCGCGCCGCCCAGATTCCGCCTGGCGAACGCCTCGTTGACCACGCCCACCGGCTGCGTGTGCACGCCGTCGTCGCGCGTAATCGTCCGTCCCTCGAGCACTCGAATCCCCATCGTCTGGAAGAAATCAGGGGTAACCAGGCGGAGCCGCGCGTTCGGGCGCCGATCGACCGGCACGTCAGCATGCGCGACCATGTCGACGAACACGGTCGAGTCCCACTCGTGTGGCGCCAGCGGCAGCGACGATGTTGCCGCGACTGCGGTCGCGCCGGCGGCGCGTAACGCGGCCTCCGACTGGTCCCACCACGCTTGGCGCCGCTCCTGGACTGGCGCCTGCGGGACCGGCAGTGATGCATCGAGCACGAGCAGCCTCGCCGGCGTGAAGCCGGGATCGAGACGCTCGAGATTCTGATAACTGCGCACCAGCCGACCGGCCCCCGCGACAATCGCTACCGCGACGGCAATCTCCGCGATGACGAACGCGGCGAGCAGCCGCCGCGTCTGGCGCGAACCGCGGACGCTCCGGCCTGATTGGTTCATCAGCGAGGCGATGTCGGTGTCGGCCATCCGGATCGCCGGCACGACGCCGACTAGCACGCCGGTCAGGCCGGCCATAAGCGTGACAAAAGCGACGACGGTGAAATCGAGCGAGATCGAGCCCAGGCGCGGCAGTCGGCCGGCGCCGAAGCGGAGCAGGAGCTGAACCGAGGCGTAGGCGAACACGCTGCCGATTGCGGCTCCGACAATCGCGACCAGCACCGATTCGCTGAGGAGCTGCGCGATGATCCGGCTGCGGCTGGCGCCCAGCGCCGCTCGCACCGCCACCTCACGCACGCGACTGGTCGTCCGCGCCAACATCAGGTTGCTGACGTTGACCGCGGCGAGCACCAGCAGCAGCGCCGTGGCGCCGAAGAGGATCAGCAGAATCGGCCCCAGACTACCCACCGTTGCCGCGAGCAGCGGCCGGACGGCGTAGGCGCGTCCGGTCTCCTGTTCGGGGTACTTCTTCGCCAACGGAATGAACGTCTGGTTCATCCGCGTCTGCAGCTGCGCCAGCGCGACGCCGGGTCGAGCCCGGACATAGCCTTCATAGGTGTGCCCGACGGAGAATGCGAACCAGCCGCTGGTCCACAAGTCCGTGCCGGTCGGCATATCGAAACCCTTGGGCGCTATTCCTACCACCCGCGCCGGACGCCCGGAAAGGCTAATCGACTGACCAACGATGTCAGGGCGACCGCCGAAAGCCGTGTGCCACAGCGCGTCCGACAGCACGACGACGGACGGCGCGCCGCGTACGTCGTCGTCGGCATTGATCGCGCGGCCACGCTGGACCGGCACGCCGAACAGATCGAAGAAATGATCCGAGACGGCATAGGCCACGATCTGCCGAGGCTCGGCGTCGGTGGTGAGGGTTCCATTTACGCGCAGAGTCCAGGCGACGGCCGAGACCACGTCGGTCTGCGCCGCCACCGCCGCCAGCTCCTCGGTGCCGACCAGCCCCATGGTGAATCGACCGTCGGGAAAATAGGTTCGCGCCGCGTAGAGGTCGGCCGGGCGCGCGTAGGGCAGCGGTCGCAGGAGCGCGGCATTGACGGTCGTGAACAGTGTCGTTGTCGCCGCGATCCCAACCGCGAGCGTCCCAGCCGCCGCGAGCGTGAACGACGGTTGGCGAAGGAGCGAACGGATCGCGGCGCGGACCATGCAGCCTCCTCGGCGTTAAGACACCGTTCGCTACGAAATGGCTGGACCCCCGCAAGTTCATGAATGCGCGGCACCAGACAAGTTCATACGCGGCGGACTGACTGGAGCATACGCGGGATGCCCTTCGCCTCGCCCGTGTCCTCGAACTTGATTCCGCGACGAAATGGCACCATTAGGTGAAGGTTCTTGTTCGATGCCGTCACGAGCGACACCGTCAGGACTTCGCGTCGATCTGGGGCCTCCGACGGCGGTATCCCTTGACGGGCGCTTCGCGAGTCGAGATTCAGCGTCCAAGCTTCATTGATTGTGATCACGGCGTCAGCGCCGGTGCGGGCGACTTCCGCCGAAAGCGTGTTCGTCATTCGACCTCGATGCTGCGGGAACCGATAGACTTTTAAGCTCGTGAGCTCTCGAGTCACCGCCGTCTCGCGCCAGATGCCGACTCCGTTGGTCGCGGCATAGGACGGGTGATACGTAGCGTCCAACAGCATCTCGAGGAGGCAGCTTGGGACTGATGTTGAGTCTTTTGGCGCGCCCGGCAGGACTCGAACCTGCGGCCACCGGCTTAGAAGGCCGGTGCTCTATCCAACTGAGCTACGGGCGCACGATCACCATGATAAGGCGCTTTGCGCCTCACGCCGGGACGTTGAAGCCATCGCCACAGTAAGTCCCGCGGCCAGCGATCCTCCAGAACGGAACCCGGCTTTCGTCATCCGGAACCCCGCCGACGCATCGGCGTCAAGACCCCCGCGCACACACCGCGCACACGCGAAGTCGCTATACTCGACGCGTGCCGTTCTCCAATCGACCGCCGGCTGCGCGCGATTGTCCCGACTGCGGCGAGAAGAACGGCATGAAGCTGCAGAACGTCGCCGGCACCGCGCCGCGCAACATCCCCCTGATGTATGTCTGCGAACGCTGCCGCAGCACGCTGACGATCCCGCCGCCGCGCAGTCCGCTGATCGGTGATGACGCGTAACGCGCGGGACCAGACGATCGATCGGCATCGTAAACGGTCAGACTTGCGGTTACCGCTTCGGCGGACGCCGATGGTGCGTCGCCTGCTCGTAGGCGTGCGCCAGCGCCAGCAGATCGCGATCGCTCCACATGCGGCCGAGAAACGACACGCCGAATGGATAGCGGCCCCCGAGAAATCCCGCGGGGACGGTGACCTGCGGCAGCCCGGTCATCGCACTTTCTTCGCAGGTGCCGGGTTCGCCGCCGTACCGTTCCAGGCCGCCCTCGTGCGTGTGCGGACGCGCCTGGTTGGCGGGATAGAGCAGCGCATCGAGACGCTCACGATCCATGAGCGATTCGAACAGATCACGGAAGCGCGTGCGGCCGGCGTAGAAGCGCTCGACCGCGGCGCGCCCTTCCTCTCCCTCCGCGCTGGTGCGCAGGGCGTCCTGCAGCCGCCGCGCGCCCGCCGGCGCCATCTTTCCGGACGCGAGAAGATCCTCGATCGTCAGCACCTTCTCACCAGCCTTCGCGCCACGCGACAGATAGCTGGTCCATCCGGCTTTCAGTGACCCGGGCGCGCTTCCGCGCGCGGCCACGTACTCCGCATCCAGATCTGCAATGGCAACAGGAACCACAGTGGCGCCGGCGCCGCGCAGTTCGCGGATGACGTCCTCCATCTTCGCGGCCGCTTCGCGCTCGCCCGTCACCCCGACGAACAGCTGCCTCATCGTCCCGATTCGCTTCCCGCGGAGCGACGCAGAGTCGAGGCCAGCGGCGAACGATCCGCCGATGTGCGCAGCAGCCTCACTCGTCACGTCGTCTTCCGGATCCGGCCCGGTGACCTGGTCGAGGACGAGCGCGAGCTCGCGCACGGACTTGGCGATCGGACCGACGGCGTCGTTGTAGGTATTGAGCGGCATCACACCCGCGCGGCTGGTCAGGCCTCGCGTGGTGCGAATCGTCGCGAGCGACGCGAACGCGGCAGGATTCGAGAGCGAGTTGCACGTATCGGTGCCGAACGCCAGCGTCACCATGCTCGACGCGACTGCAGTTGCGCTGCCGCCGCTCGATCCGGCCGTGCTGAGCGACTCGTCGTAAGCATTGCCGATCGTGCCGCCTACGCTGCTGATGCCGAAGTCGCCGAAGGGGAACTCGTCGAGATTGGTCTTGCCGAGAAAGACCGCGCCGGCGCGCCGCATGCCGGCCGCGACGCGCGAGTCGAGCCGGGGACGGTGATCGATCAGCGCCCTCGCGCCGCCCGTCGTCGCCAGGCCGAGGACATCGATATTGTCTTTGAACGCCACGGGAATGCCGTGCAGGGGGCCGCGGACGTTGCCGGCCGCGCGCTCCGCGTCGAGCACGCGCGCCTCGTCGATCGCTCGCGGATTCATCGCCAGCATCGAACGCAATCCGGGCCCGTTGCGATCGTAGGTGGAAAGCCGCGCGAGATACTCCCTGACGATGTCTTCGGCGGTGACCAGCCCGCGGTTCATCGCGTCCTGCAGCTGCGGGGCGGTCTGTTCGAAGACGGTGAAGCTCGCGGCCGGCGGCGCAGCGAGCCGCCAGTTGACGATCCGGGCGCGCTGCCGCGGCGTCAGACCGCGCAGGTCGGGGTCGGCAACGAGCTTGCGGGCGATTTCAGTGACCGCCGCAATCTGCGATCCTGCTGGCGGAATCACCGGCGCCGGACCCGAGTAGACGGCCGAATTCTTTGGCGCCACGATCGCGTCTTTGATCGGAACAGGAAAACCGCCGCGCGGATCGTAGACCTCGCTGAGACCCTTGACGACGAAGGTCATCAGCGACACCGTCGCCCCGGGCGCGACGGGAAACGTAAACACGTAGCCGATATGTGAGGGATCGTATCCAGGCCATGCATCGGTGAACGGATTCGCGTACATGTCCCCGACGCGCGTGAGCACCCCCGCCGTCCGTGTCCCGAGCACGTGCGCTGACGGTCCGTGCCCCGACGGTCCCTTGATTGGATCGGACACTTTGCGCGCGTTCTGCATGACGACGACATAGGCGTCGGTGAGATCGATCGTGCGATTTCCATCCGCGGTTGCGGCGACAGTCACGCGCCCGCCGTCCTCGAACGCGCCGGCGGCGCCGCCCCACGCGACGTTGACGATCCGCGGCTCCGCCGTCGTATTGCTGAAGCTGTCGACGTAGCGAAGGTAGTTGGTGTCTTTCGGTGCAAACAACGCGCGATCGATGACGATGCCGCTGCTGAATACGGGGGTAATGGAATCGAACCGTTCGCGGCCGTCGTGCGCGAGTCCGAAGCCGCGCAGATACAGATTGCTGGCGAGTATCCCGCCCGCGGCAGAGCGAACTTCGAGCTTCAGATAACCGAAGCCATTGAATGGATTGGCGCGGCCGCCGGTGGCAATACCGCCGCTGTCCTGCGCCCAGACGGAGGTGTCCTGGATGTCCCAGAACTGTCCGTCGGCGGAAGGTACGCGCGTGACCGCGTCAAGAGCGGCTGCCGCTGTGATTGAAAGAAGGAGAGCGGTAAGGAGTCGCGTCACGGCGCCATCGTAGCGGATGGCGCCGTTTGCTGTTCTATCGATTCTTCTTCTGTCCCTGGCCGCCTCCCGAACGCGAGCCGGCGCGCCGGCGTCCCGAACTGCCGCGCACGCTCTTCTTGCTCCCGGTGCCCGATGGGCCGGGCCGGTTCGCGCTCTTGCGCGCGCCAGTCGATCCGCGGCCGGACGTCTGCTTCCGTCCGCGCGGCGCGTCCGGCTTCGATCCCTCGCCGCGTCCGTCTGACATCGCGTCGCGCGCGTATTGGCTCTGGTCGCGTCGTGCCATCTGTGCCCCTCCTCGAGGGCACGAGCGCAAGCGGCGTTCCAGCTGCACGACGGAGCGCCCCTCCGCGAGCGTCCTGTGCGTTCACGGTCCGCGCACGCGCGACCGTCACGATCAGCGTCGCGGCTGCGTCGTTGCTGGGGCTACTTCTGCTGGATCTGTTCCAGGTACTTCACCAGATTGACGACACGAAGCTCGGCGACCGAAACGTTCTCGACGCTGCGGAATACCGGTCCCCACATCGGCATGTCGCGGCTGCCGTGCGCCGCCAGTTCGTGATCGCCCGTAATGGTGTTCTTCACGTCGGCAGCGGGAAAGGTGCCGCCGCGACGTTTGCTGATCTGAGTGAGATCGGCTGGCGGGACTTTGAGCGCTTTCGCCGCGGGGCCGTTACCTGTACCGGTAACGCCGTGGCACTGCGCGCAGTAGGCCTTGAACGTCATGGAGC